>NZ_JAVRBQ020000015.1:0-46116 GCF_034531215.2 Nostoc sp. ChiSLP03a | reverse complement strand
CCCCGAGCTTAACAAAATTGAGCGATGTTGGTCATGGTTAAAAAGCCGAATTCGTAAGCAAATAATTCAATTTGGCTGTCTGAGAGATGCGATGGAAGCTGTGCTTCACACAGCGGCTTAACCGCATTGGCGGTTGCTATAACCCTCGCTCCAACAATACCATTGGGGAAAGTCTGCTCATAACAGTGTTTTCGTTTTAAATTAGGAAATAGAGAATGGATTAAATTATCATCAATTGTCAATCCAAAATTGCCACCGGAGATACACGCGGATATACGCCCAGAATGTTTGGATAATTATCTGGGTATTAAGGAGTAGGATTATAACCACTCCCAACTCCCTACTCCCTTTAATAATCCCCCAATCCTTAAACTAAAAATTCAAATTCTAAAATTCTAAAGATGCAACCTACAGATCCCAATAAATTTACTGATAAAGCCTGGGAAGCAATTGTTAAATCTCAGGATATAGTCCGTGCTTATCAACAACAGCAACTAGATGTTGAACATTTAATTATTGCCCTGTTAGAAGAACCCACTAGTCTAGCAATACGTATCCTAGCTCGATCTGAGGTCGATCCAATCCGCTTGCAGCAGCAGCTAGAAGCCTTTACCCAACGTCAGCCGAAAGTTGGTAAAAGCGATCAGCTTTATCTTAGCCGCAGTTTAGATGTTTTACTAGACCGAGCCGAGGAAGCTAGAGCTAGGATGAAAGATTCCTACATTTCTGTGGAACACATACTTTTGGCCTTTGCTGAAGACGATCGCATTGGACGAAAGATGCTCAAAGGCTTTAATGCGGATGCACCTAAACTTGAAGCTACAATCAAAACTATTCGCGGTAGCCAAAAGGTGACAGATCAAACCCCAGAATCCCGCTATGAAGCCTTACAAAAATTTGGCAGAGATTTGACAGAACAGGCAAAAGCGGGAAAACTCGACCCAGTAATTGGGCGGGATGACGAAATTCGACGGGTAATTCAAGTATTGTCTCGTCGTAGCAAAAACAACCCTGTATTAATTGGCGAACCTGGGGTAGGTAAAACTGCGATCGCCGAAGCATTAGCACAACGGATGGTAAACGGTGATGTTCCTGAATCTTTGAAAAACCGCCAACTCATCTCTTTAGACATCGGTAGTTTAATTGCTGGGGCAAAATTGCGAGGAGAATTTGAAGAACGCCTAAAAGCTGTCCTCAAGGAAGTTACGGAATCTAACGGTCAAATTGTCTTGTTTATTGACGAACTACATACCGTAGTCGGTACAGGTTCCAGCCAACAAGGGGCAATGGATGCGGGAAATCTGCTCAAACCAATGCTGGCGCGAGGAGAATTGCGTTGTATTGGCGCAACTACCCTCGATGAGTTCCGCAAACACATAGAGAAAGATGCTGCCTTAGAACGCCGCTTTCAGCAAGTTTTTGTCGATCAGCCAAGTGTGGAAAACACTATTTCGATTCTGCGGGGGTTGAAAGAACGCTATGAAGTGCATCACAACGTCAAAATTTCTGATTCGGCTTTGGTAGCAGCAGCAACCCTGTCAGCGCGTTATATTAGCGATCGCTTCTTACCAGATAAAGCTATTGATTTGGTGGATGAAGCAGCAGCACAGTTGAAAATGGAGATTACCTCCAAACCAGCCGAATTGGAAACCATCGATCGCCGCCTCATGCAATTAGAAATGGAAAAGCTATCATTAGCTGGTGAAGAAAAGGGTACTCTCCAAACAAAAGAACGTTTGCAGCGAATTGAGCAAGAAATCGCCAATTTGACGGAAAAACAGCAAACATTTAATGATCAATGGCAAGGTGAAAAGCAGATATTGGAGGCGATAAGCGCCTTAAAGAAAGAAGAAGATGCGCTGCGAGTGCAAATTGAACAGGCGGAACGCGCCTACGATCTAAATAAAGCTGCCCAACTAAAGTATGGCAAATTGGAGGGAGTGCAGCACGAACGTGAAGCTAAAGAAGCGAGCCTTTTAGAAATTCAAAACCAAGGTTCCACGTTGCTGCGAGAACAAGTCACCGAAGCCGACATTGCCGAAATCGTCGCCAAGTGGACAGGAATCCCCGTCAATCGCTTGTTGGAATCGGAACGACAAAAATTACTGCAATTAGAAAGTCATTTGCATCAACGAGTCATTGGGCAAGAAGAGGCTGTAGAAGCAGTAGCAGCCGCAATTCGCCGCGCCCGTGCGGGGATGAAAGATCCCTCTCGTCCCATTGGTTCATTTTTGTTCATGGGCCCCACAGGTGTGGGTAAAACCGAACTCGCCCGTGCTTTAGCTCAGTTTCTCTTTGATTCTGATGATGCATTGGTGCGCTTGGATATGTCTGAGTATATGGAAAAACACTCAGTTTCTCGCTTAGTGGGTGCGCCTCCAGGATACATAGGATATGAAGAAGGCGGTCAACTTTCCGAGGCGATTCGCCGCCGTCCTTATTCAGTGGTGCTGTTGGATGAAGTGGAAAAGGCGCACCCCGATGTGTTCAACATTTTATTGCAGGTGTTGGATGATGGGAGAGTTACTGACTCTCAAGGAAGGACGGTAGATTTTCGTAATACCGTCATTGTGATGACCAGTAACATTGGTAGTGAACATATTTTGGATATATCTGGTGATGATTCTAAGTATGAAACAATGCAAAAGCGGGTAATGGATGCTTTGCGATCGCATTTCCGCCCAGAATTTCTCACCCGCCTTGATGATATTATTCTCTTCCATGCCCTCAGTCGCACTGAAATGCGGCAGATCATCCGTATTCAACTCAAACGTGTAGAAAATCTCCTGCGCGAGCAAAAAATCTTCTTTGAGATATCCCAAGCAGCCTGCGATCACCTTGTCGAATCAGGCTATGACCCAGTTTACGGTGCCCGCCCACTCAAACGGGCAATTCAGCGAGAAGTAGAAAACCCTCTCGCCACCAAGTTATTGGAGAATACTTTTATCTCTGGAGACACGATTATCATTGACAAAAATGAAAATGGTCTGTCTTTTAGCAAAAAAGTGCTAGTGAAGGTGTCAGTACCACAAATTGCTACATAGCACTTAGCGTCTCCCCTTCACTCAACGGGACGTAGCCAAAGGGCTGTAGAGAGAAGACCAAACTGGCTTGGATAAACGGCGTTGCAGAGAAAGCGGGATGATTTTGCTAGTTTTGTGGGATGGGCCGAAAAGCCCGTCCCTTGTGTTTCAGAGCACTCGTGTCACCCACCCTACAATAATCATCCCTTGATTGAGTAACGCCGGATACACAAACAAAATCTAAGAATAATTGAGGGTTTGAAACCCACGGATGTGAGTAAACCTCGTATAGTTGCGGTTTCTAACCATCCTTTTAACATTAATGTAACTGCGTGTTGCATCTATGATACTTAGTAGCTTCTGCCACAGGGTACTAATTTTGCGTACCTTGTGGCAGAAGCTTGCTTGTCTTTAAAGGTGGTAGTGGGATTTACGCCAAGGTCTACTAATGAGTAATTAGTAATTAATTAAAGCAATGCGAACAACAAGATTCCCGACTTTTTAATTAAAGAAGTCGGGAATCTAAGCTGCACATCCGATTATTTTGCCCCTAATTGATATCTTTCCTTTAACAGATGGGTATTATAAGCCTACTCTGCTAACAACATCTTCATAAATTTGTCTTCAAATAAAACACATTTACGCAAATCTACTGTGAACTAATGCTCTTATTATTGATCGGACTTGAACTAAATAATTCTGAAAAAATCAGTGTTTACCGGATCAAATGAACAATTCATAAATGATATAACTTTAATAAATTATCTTTTTTATAGCTACTTTAGTTTGGAAGTTAGTAAAGCTAAATGTACTCATTAGATAAATATCGTCTCACCTCATGCCTGTAAAAATACTTGATAGGCATGAAGAAAAAATTTGGCAAAATAGAAAATTCCTTATAATCCACTCGATCGGGAAGCAGATATGTCTAGAAAACGTCGGCTATTCAAGGTAATTCAAAAAACCTTCAGACAAATTAGCAAGCAACTTTTATCTGCAATTAATAAGCAACTCATTTGGCTTTTGCGAACTATTTCTGGTACTAAAAGAAGACACAGTTCGGTTAATTCTGGCTTTGTGTTGCCAACAGTAGCGATGGTAGTTTTGGTAGTCGTGCTGTTAACAACTGCAATTTTATTTCGGTCTTTTGAGCGTTCTAAAAACGCTAGTAATGTCCGCGTAAATGAAGCGACAATGCAAGCCGCCACCCCTGCTTTAGACAGGGCTAAAGCCAAAATAAGTGCACTGTTCGCTGACCCAACTCTACCACGCTCTGTCCCATCAAATCTAACCCTATACAATACCTTAGTTAATAAACTTTCTATCTATACATTTGGTGATGAAACTCCTATAACCCTGGCTTATAACCTTAATAAAAGTACTTCAACTCCGATGATTGAAGCAGCTAGTAGTATGGCTTTAGAAAATCAAGAGAAAATACAAACAGCCTGGAAATTTCCTGCTGATACAGATAATAACGGTAAATTTGATAGCTTTATTCTCTATGGTATCTACTTCCGTACTCCCCCCCAAACTGGTACACTCCGAAATAGAAGCCCATTAGATGCTAGAACCCCTCCAATGCTACCAGCTAAGGCAGGTGGAGCTTGTGATGTAGCTGGTGATACTAGTGCCAGCTTAGTAGGTAGTTCGGGTTGGTATAAGCTACCAACTGGTGAATTGAAAAAAAGCTTTTTCGTATATGCAGTAACAGTTCCCATTAGTGATATTGCTCAAGCTACTTCTCTTGATACAACCAAATATGAGAAGTATCGAGGTAATAAGGGCTTCTCGGCATTAGAAATGCAACAAGATCGTAGTCAAGTTTCTATTACTAATAATGCTGTTGTGTATGAAGATGACTTAGATATTACACCAGGGCCGAGATTCCGTCTCAATGGACGCATCTTTACCAACAGTAATTTATTTACTGCTGTAACCAGTCAAAATATAACTCTATTTCAGGTCAGTAGTAGATATTCATGTTACTACGAACGAGAAAATAGCAAGATAGTTGTTGGCGGTAATGTTGCAACTGGTAGTCCAATCAGTACAAGTGATACAGGTGGAACAAACGTAGATTTATTTGTAGAAAATGGTGCGCCTACTACAAATAAAACTTTAACAGCTACTAATAAAACCACCTCAAATAACTCGAATGACATTGCCTATAACACTCAGGCTTATGCTCAACGCATAGACTTATTAGTGAAAGCACAACTTAACAATGCTGCTACTACTGATCCTCAAGAAATCAGAACTAATATAACCAACCGGACTCTAAACGATCCAAGCTTAGATTCCACTAAAGTACGTAAGGAAGAATTAGAAAACTGGTTCCGCAAACGTACTAGGCGTGTACCATTTAGAGAAGTTCCTTATGGTACTTCTGCTATTATAAAAACTGGCACTACTGAGTACGACTATATAACAGATGCAACAACCTTTATGCAAGGTTCTGTTAATACGCTACGTCCAATGGATGCCTGGATTTATCCAACAGATACTAATACAACACTAACACTAAATACAGCGCAACTACCTACTAGAGATCCAGACGTTGTAGATAATACTCCTGTAATAGAAACAGAGTTAGGCGATCGCATCGTACTAGGCAACAATCTGCCTGAACTTATCTGGGACAGCACAAAAGGAGACTTTGTAGGAGACAACGATCCCCAACCCATCACTCCTGCTGTGAGGTGGACAAGTAGCACTACCAAAGATCGAACACGTACCACTCGCGTCAGACAGTTATCAGATTTAGGGGTAACAGGACGTGATGGTTTTTGGGAAATTTCAGCCGCTTCACCGCGATCTAATCCCCTTGATGTGGTCGGTGGACTGAGGGTGATTACAGGCGCAGGAGTATATACACCTACAGGTTCTGGACTAAGAACACTCGTCCAACCTACTCTTCCAACACGAGGAGGAAAGCCCGATCTGGTTGACGACCCAAGCACGTCGGGAGTCAACGAAAGTTATGGCACTGTAGTCTGGCCAGATACTATGCCTATGGTTGTATCCGATCCTACCGATCCTCTGAATGCAAGTAAACAAAAACGTGGTGATTTAGTAATGCGTGCCACGGTGGTGTATCACTACAATTTTAATTCTTATAGTCCTCAGGCGAGTACACCAGACGATTATCAAACACCCATGGCCTGTGTAAGTAGCTACTACAACCCTACCAATCAGACAACAGCAACTACAAACACCTATAATCCCCTTAATTCGACAACAGCAGCAGCATCTAACAATGGGATTGTTTATGCTGCTCCCGCTACTGCATCTGATGGTATAACTAGAGGACAAGCGGTAGATGCCTATGGTTTTTTAACACCTGGGGCTAATGCTGATGATGTTACTAACACTGGTGTAGCTTTGCTAGATCGCTTGAAATATCAAGCTAACTTGGTATTTCCCAATGGCCGCCTTGTGAATCCTCTACTACGGCAAGCACTGGCAAAAGCAACAACCAGTAAACTCACTCTCTCTGAGCAATCAGCAATTGACTCTACTATCTGTGCAATACAGATTGCTGATGGCACTCTGTCTCGGAGTACTACCTACATTCCTGATGGCGCAATCAAAGAAACTGCATTTCTTGATGCCCGACAAATTAAAGCTATAGATAAAGGTGGTACATTAACTGGAAACTACAATTTAGAAGTTGAACAGCGTCAGCCTCTAGAAATTCGTGCTACTAGTATAAATTTAGGTCAGCTTCGCACACAAGCAATCGGCGCTGCATCGGATAACGAATATCTATTGCCCAATAGCGGCATTATCTATGCCTCTCGTGATGATGCTCAAAAAGATCGCAGTAACCCAACTAGTGAAAATATCAGCGCTAGTGACTACAATCTCGATCCAGAACGGCGACCTAACGCCATTATGTTGATTAATGGCACTAACTTGAGTCGCCAGACTAATTACAGAGCAGAAGAAAAAGGCTTAATTTTAGCAACTGAGCTACCAGTGTATGTTAAAGGCGATTTTAATCTGCACACTAAACAAGAATTCAAAACCCCGGATCTTTTACCTGCTCCCAGCGCTGCTACCTACGATACTAAATTTTACACTCGTGCTGCGGCAAATCGCGATCCTGACTTTGCTTGTCGGCCTAGTGACCCTAGACTACCAAATTGCACAACAGGCGAAACTTGGCGACCAGCATCAGTAATTGCCGATGCTGTTACCTTGCTCTCTGGTAACTTCCGTGAAGGTTTCCGCAATGAGGGTGATTACGACTTGCGAAATAACCAAGGAAGCGATCCTAACGTCGTACTCAGTCGACTGAAGGTAGGTTTCTGGAATAACAACTTTGTCACTTCATCTAATTTCTTGACTAACTCTGGTGGTGATACCTACTATACAGGTACTCCCACTTCTACCGACTCGGTAAACAATAACAGTTCTTACGTGAACAACTTCGTCACGCCCATTCAGCGTCGAGGAAGTTTCCCAGAGTATGTAATGGAGATGTGCTTCAAGATACCAGTTTCAGAGTGTCAACCGGGTGACTGGTATGTAGGTTTAGATAGTGATACTGATACAGGTAATGCTTTAGACCTAAACACAGAAATCCTAAAAAGGTCTAGTGAAGTAGTTGGTGTAACCGATCTTACCAGACTCTTAGCTGGTACAACTGCGCGATCGCCAAGGGCTGATTTTGCTCAATTTGCTCGTAGGGTTGCGTTCAAACGGAAATACACACCAACGGGTGATGTTGATTTTGGTAAGCTTGTTAATACTAGTAACAACGCCATAAATTATACTAGTGCTAATCCCATTCCACTAGGTATTAAATTAGGTGTAGTAAGAGAATTGCCGCTAAATTTCATAGGTGGTGTGTTAGACCCGCTTAGCATACCTGACATAGCAACAAATGCTCTATGGTTTGCAACCACAACAAATACTACTTCTCCTAATAGCCCACCACCCTCCACAATGAGCGAGATCAAATACAACACCGCTAATCGTGTATTCTACAGATACCCCAAACTACCGGCTTCTGGTTCGCTTAGGGATTTTCCTGGAGCCACAGACGCATCACTATTCAACCCTGCTTCACCCGCCAGAGATGCGACATACCAGCCGCTATTTGAACCTATATTGCAATTACAACTAACAACCGCAACAGCAACAGCATCTGAGACTAGAAATTACGCCGCTTTAGCAGGAGCATCTAGTGTCGTTAAAAACACTAGATGGTTGTCTCAGGCAAGCCAAACAAATTTTAATCTAGTAGTTGCTGCTGGTGATACTCCGGCTCGTGTGGGTGCAAGTACCTACGAAATAAATGGGGGTTTGCATAACTTTGTGCGCTTCTTAGAAAACTGGGATGGGGTTGATGCCAATATCAACGGTTCGTTCATCCAATTTAAACGCAGTATCTATGCTACTGCACCATTCCAAGCTCTTGTCAGGCCAGGGCCAACAACTCCTCCTGCAACCACTTCTGACCCTAATGATACTAGTGCTGCTAACCTTTTGAATAATAACAGTATCTTTTACAGACTTCTGAATTCTGCAAGACCTGGTTACACATCAGATAGTACTTACATTACTAATCCTAGTGGTGAAGCGCCTTATTATATGCCTCCTAATCGTAACTGGGGTTTTGATGTGGCGTTATTGGCGCAAAACCCCGACTTGTTTGCCCAGCGCTTTGTAACTCCAGCAGCAGATCCTCCGAATGAATACTTCAGAGAAGTAGGCCGCGATGATCTTTGGGTGAAAACTCTGTTGTGTGGTGTACAAACTCAAACATCAGATGGATTTGAGACTGCGGACACTACTTACTTTGGCAGTGGTTTCAAATTTGCACTACCTGCAACTGAACGTCCTGCTGACTGCAAACTCCCAATAATACCCACACCCTAAAGTGTTTGAATGAGATTTTTTACATCACTTTTCGGGTGAATAGACCACGTTAACAGACCTAACCCCCTAGCCCCCTTCCCTAATAGGGAAGGGGGAAAATTCAAAGCCTCTCCCCTTGTAGGGGAGAGGTTTGGAGAGAGGTTAAGAATGTATTACACCCGATCGCAAATTACTTTAAAACATAGCCTTATTAAGAAATCGAGTATGAACCCACGCCAACTACAAGAATTATCTGCTCAATCTAACGATTCTGGTTTTACGATCATTGAGTCGCTTGTGGCAATCCTCGTAGTTGCCATTTTGCTAGTAGCGATCGCACCTGTCCTAGTAATGTCAACAGCAACTCGCGTGCAAGCTAAACGGGTGGAATTGGCAACAGGAGCGGCTAAAGCCTTCATTGATGCTATCAAGTCTAAAACAATCTCAGATCCGACAATCACCGTTACACTGGCTGCTAGCACAACTAGAAATGTATCCAGTTCAAGCAGTGACTATTTATTGAGTAGTACCTCAGCTCCTACTGCTCGCACTGGTTTGTATTGCTTTAACAAAAATGGCAGCCTTGCTAATCCCGACTGTACTAGCGATTTATTTTACATTCAAGCTATTCGCGTTGCTGTCACAGGTAGCGACGCTGATAAAGGTCAAGGCTATCGTTTGGGAGTTCGGGTATATCGTTCAGATGCGGAATTTGGTTCTTTAACTGCGGGTAGCAGTGGAAAAACAGCAGCAACATTCACAGGGGGACTAGGCGATCGCAAAGCACCACTAGTAGAAATGACAACTGAAATTGTCAGGGGTCAAAGTTCGTATAGCGCTTTGTGCGATCGCCTTGGTGGTTGTCAACCATAATTAACCCATTAAACAATAAATAATTTCATAACTCAGTATCGGTCATTAAGGAGAACCTGTAGCAAAATGAATATATTGAGGTGGCTGTTAAGTACTCAGCTAAAACCCTCTCACAAGCAAAATAAAAATAGTGGTTTTACCCTGATTGAATTATTGGTGGCTATGCTCATTGCATTTTTAGTAATTACGCCGTTACTAAGTTTTATGATCAGTATTTTAAACACTGATGGTCAGGAACAAGCCAAAGCGAACTCTGAGCAAGAAATTAAAGCTGCACTAGATTATATTACTCGCGATCTCCAACAAGCGATATATATATATGATGCTACTGGAATTGCTTGTCTTAGCGGTACTGTTGATGCTAGTACCGCTAATACTTGCCCAAATGCAAGTACAACTGGGAATCAACTACCTAGTGGAACAGATAAAGTTCCTGTGCTTGTTTTTTGGAAACGAGCATTAATTAATCAAGCAATTACAATTACAGGTACTCAAAAAGATGATACTTTTGTTTACTCATTAGTTGCCTACTATTTAATTAAAGACACTAATACTACTTGGTCTAACGCTGCACGCATCGCTAGATGGGAAATTAAAGATGGCGTTCCAAATACTGCTGCTACACTAGGTGCTTGCGATGGATTTCCCACCGAAAAATATCTCCCATGTCCAGATAAAGGTTTTAAACCATTTGACTTGTCACAAAAAGGCATAACATTACAAGCAAAAATGAATAGCTGGGCAGGAGGGGGGAGTTACACTCAAGATCCCTTAGTTTTAGTTGATTTTATAGATCAAACAACAATAGCACAGGGAGCGCCAGCAGCAACATGCTCTACTAACTTTAGTCAAGTTCCCGTAGCAGCAACTACTGTCAGAACAGGATTCTATGCTTGTATAAATTCAGTTAGCACAGATAATAGGAGTGCTGCGGAAGTTTATTTAAGAGGTAATGCACAAGCTCGTTTAATACAAGATGAAACTAAAGCACGTTACGCGCAGAGTAAATCTAGTTATTTTCCCAGTGCAAACATTAAGGTTCAAGGAAGTAGCTTTATCTTTACCAAATAGCTTCTATCTTTGACAAATATTACTAAAAGCAGGACAGTATGGCGAATATTCTTAGTTTAAGACTATTAAATTATTTCCAGTTGCACAGCCAAAAAACAAAGCTAAAGCGGCAGTATTTAGCAAATAGACCCTCTACTAATGGCTACAAGCAACAAGATGCTGGATTTAGTCTTATAGAGTTAATAGTAGTACTGCTGCTAGTAGGAATTTTAGCAGCGATCGCAGCTCCTGGTTGGGCTGCCTTTGTAAATCGGCAACGGATCAATAAGTTTAACGACGCCGTTTTCGCAGCACTGCAAGAAGCACAGCGCGAAGCTAAAAACAAAAAACTTAGCTACAGTGTCAGTTTTCGGAAAAATAGCACAACTCAAGAGGTTGCTATTTTTCCTACCAAAAAGAGCGATGGTAGCAATTTGCCTTTAGCTGAAATCAGCACGTGGAAACCTTTAGGAACGGATGTAGGCGTTAGCTCTGATAAATTTTTGCTAGGTACAAATCTAAATAGCACTACTGAAAACACTGCCGATTCTACTGTATCCTATTCTTTAAATGCATCAGCAAAAATTACTTTTGACTATATGGGAACTTTACCCAATGCAAGTCTTGGAACATCTGGGTTACAAATAGTGGCAGCTGTACCAAGCTCTGCAAATCCTACATCGCCTAGTAGCGTAAAGCGATGTGTCATTGTGAAAACTCTCTTAGGCTCAATGGTGACAGCAAAAGATAATAATTGCAGTTAAGTAATTTAAATACCAATATTTGTTTAAAAATACGTAATATTGCTGAACATAAAACTGCACGTTGATAGCAAAATTGAAACATCATGTGCAGTTTTAATATTTGATAGATTCATTTAAGAGCCATTGATAAATTAGCCATTGCCTGAACATAATAATAAGCATCATCAAAATATACTTTTCGGAAAATGACTGAGAACCTTGACTTTACTGTAGCTATCCCAACTTATAACGGTGAAAGTCGTTTGCCTGAACTATTAGAACGACTAAAAAACCAACTTCAGACCGAAAATTTATCTTGGGAAATTATAGTTGTAGACAATAACAGCACTGATAATACAGCTAAAGTTGTTCAAACTTATCAAAAAGATTGGCGATGTCCTTATCCTTTAAAGTATTGCTTTGAAGCAAAACAAGGCGCAGCTTATGCTCGAAAAAAGGCAGTTGCAGAAGCTAAAGGTAAATTCATAGGTTTTCTAGATGATGACAACTACCCAGTATCAAATTGGGTAGTCGCAGCTTATGCTTTTGGTGAAAAATATCCTAAAGCTGGAGCTTATGGCAGCCAAATTCACCCAGACTGGGAAGTAGAACCACCGGAAAACTTTAGGCGAATTGCTCCATTCTTAGCAATTACAGAGCGTGGTAATCTACCGCTATTATATGAAGCATCTAAAAAACTACTACCCCCTTCTGCCGGACTTGTTGTCCGTAAACAAGCATGGTTAGAAAGTGTACCAGATAAGTCTATTTTAACTGGTAGAGTTAAAGGCAATATGCTTACCAGTGAAGATTTAGAAATGTTGTCTTACATCCAAAAATCAGGATGGCAAATCTGGTACAACCCAGAAATGGAAATATCACACAAAATACCAAAATTGCGTTTGCAAAAAGATTATTTGATTCCATTTTTCCGAGGGATTGGACTTAGCCGTTGTGTAACGAGAATGGTAAATATAAAACAAATATATAGACCATTTGCTCTTTTATCTTATATGATAAATGATTTGCGTAAAATCACGTTACACTTACTCAAATATCGAACTAATCTAAGAGATGATTTGGTGGCTGCTTGCGAAATGGAACTTTTTTTAAGTAGTTTCATTAGTCCTTTTTATCTTTGGAAAAATGGATACTTTAAAAAATAAATTATTAAAACATTAGGCATTATGACTGAATTAACAGCCGAAAATTTAGATATTAGCGTAGCCATTCCTGCATACAATGGAGCAACCCGTTTACCTAAAATTTTGGATAAGCTATTAACCCAGACAGGAGTAGAACAACTTAGCTGGGAAATTATTATTGTGGATAATAATAGTTCTGATAATACATTTGAAATAATCCAGAATTACCAAAAAATATATGATGGTAACTGTCATTTAAGATATTTTTTAGAACCCGAACAGGGAGCAGCTTTTGCAAGATTGCGAGCAGTACGTGAAGCGAAAGGACAGCTAATCGCATTTTTAGATGATGATAATCTACCTGCTCCTGATTGGTTATCAGAAGCATATACCTTTGGATTAGAGCATCCTCAAGCAGGTGCTTGGAGTGGACAGATTCATGGTGATTTTGAAGTAAACCCGCCAGAAAATTTTGAAAGAATTCAAGCTTTTTTAGCTATCAGAGAACATGGTTCAAATCCATATTTATTTGACGCAGATAATTTAAGACTTCCTCCTGGTGCGGCGCTTGTTGTTCGGAAACAGGTATGGCGTGAAAATGTACCACAGCGGCCTAATTTAAGTGGGAAGCTGCCTGGTATTTTGGTACAGGGTGATGACTATGAACCATTGCTTTATATACATTATGCAGGCTGGCAGATTTGGTATAATCCTACCATGCACACTTATCATCAAATACCATGCTGGCGACTTGAGAGAGATTATCTCTTAACTCTGGCACGCGGTTGTGGATTGTGTATTTTCCAGTTAAGCTTGATAAATACTAAAAATTGGCAAAAACCAATAGTGTTTATAAGAACTATTTTAGGGAATTTACGCCGAGTATTAAAGCACCGTATTCACTATAGAGGAGAATTGAAAAGTAATTTAATTGCACTTTTTGAAATGGAATTTTACTTGGCTAGCATGATCAGTCCTTTTTACTATTTAAAATCTAATTTGCGCAAAGGATTAAAAAATACATTAGCCTTATAAAATGATTAACTATAGTCAAGATTTGCCGAAAATTTCTGTAATTATCCCCGCTTATAATAGTGAGAATACTATTCATCATACAATTCAATCTGTTCTCAATCAAAGTTTGAGCGATCTAGAATTAATTGTAATTAATGATGGTTCAGAAGACTCAACTTTAGATGTTGTTACACAAATTAAAGATCCTCGAATAAAAATATTTTCTTATACCAATGCTGGTGGAAACGTTAGTCGTAACCGAGGTCTACAGCTTGCAGTTGGAGAATTTGTTAGTTTCTTAGATGCGGACGATCTTTGGACACCTGATAAACTTCAGTCTCAGTTAAAGGCTCTGCAAGAAAATGCTACTGCGACAGTTGCTTACAGTTGGACTGATTATATCGATGAAAATGGTGAAATAGTACTCTCTGGTACACACGTTACAGCCAATGGAGACGTTTATGAAAAGTTATTGTTGACAAACTTTTTAGAGAATGGCTCCAATCCTTTGATTCGTAGAGAAGCTTTAATCAAATTAGGTGGATTTGATGAATCTCTAAATGCTGCTCAAGATTGGGATATGTGGTTGCGATTAGCTTGTCAGTTTGATTTTGTATGCGTACCATCTGTACAAATATTATACAGAATAAGTGCTAATTCCGTTTCTTCTAATCTTATAAGACAAGAAAAAGCTTGCTTGCAAGTGCTTGATAGAGCATATAAGGAAAGACCTTTAGCACTTAAAAACACTTGGAATCTAAGTCTGACAAATTTATATAAATACCTGACATGCAAAGCCCTACAAAAGCCGTTTAATCGACAAAAAGCTTTAACGGCGGCTAAATTCTTATGGAATTATATTCTGAATAATTCTTCAAGATTTCAGCGAATCAACTTTACTTTTAAATTATTATTAAAAATTTTCATAATGATTTTAATGCCTACGTTGCTCGAAAATATTACTAACCAGCGCGAAGTAAAAAGCTAAAAAAACTGAAAATTGTTTAACAGCTAGGTAGCTGAAAAACTCTCAGAATAAAAATGAATAGCCTGGTGCATCTACCGTCTTTCGTTTCTGCAAAAAATCTCTTGAAGAATAATCATTCCAACAGTGGTTTTACCTTACCAGAGATTTTAGTAGTTATTGTATTAATTGGTATATTAGCTACGCTCGGAATATCTAATTGGCTGGCTTTTGTGGAGACTCGTCGTCTCAACACTAGTCAAAATGAGGTTTATTATGCTATGCGCCAAGCGCAAAGCCAAGCCACTAAAGATAAATTAACTAGGCAAACCAGTTTTCGCATACAAAATGGTGTCGTGCAATGGGCAGTTCATCAAGCAGAGGCAGGACAATTCATATCCTGATACTGTTAAAAACAATGGCAACTTATGGCATAATCTTGAGCCAAACATTCGCATTGATGAAGAGGAAAACAATAAAGGAAAAAAGGAGACAACTTTACTAAAACACCCTTCACAGCAAATGTGGCGAGTTTTATTTAACTATCACGGTTGTCCTATCTCTGAAGTTGGAAATCAGTGTACTGTAGGCGGATTAGGACAGATAACCTTCTACAGCTTGAATGGTGGTAAAGCTAGACGTTGTGTCTATGTTTCTACCATTTTGGGGGCTATGCGGACGGGAAAAGATCATACTAGAGCCAACGAAAACGACAAGTATTGCTATTAAGATATTTTTAGTTGTTAAACAAGGTATTGTGTGCTGAACTTACCAGCAAGCCCAAAACAGCACCTGATTATTTTCACTCGCTATCCAGAACCAGGTAGGACAAAAACCCGATTGATACCTGCTTTGGGAAATGTTGGTGCTGCCAATCTTCAACGGGAAATGACTGAGCATACAATATTTCAGGTTCAAGAATTGCAAAAAGCCATTGACATATCTGTGGAAGTGCGGTTTGCAGGCGGCGATTTGCAACTTATGCAAGATTGGCTGGGGTTGGATTTGATTTACCAGTCTCAAGGAGAAGGGGATCTAGGTTTGCGGATGGCGCGATCGCTTTTTGATGCTTTTCAATCTGGTGCAGAAAAAGTAATTATCATTGGTACAGATTGCCCTGGAGTGAATGCCCAGATTTTAGCAACAGCCTTCGAGAAGTTACACGCTTTTGACCTCGTACTTGGCCCTGCGATCGATGGTGGATATTACTTAATTGGTTTGCGCCAAGCCATCCCGGAGCTATTCGTTAACATTGAGTGGGGAACTGCTCAAGTATTCCAGAAAACCGTGGATATTGCCCAGAAACTTAATTTATTATACGTGGACTTGTTGCCCTTAGCTGATGTTGACCGACCGGAGGATCTGCTAATTTGGGAACAAGCCCTTGCAGGGAAAATAGAGCGATCGCTTTAAGGAGCAAAATCAAGGAGCGAATTGAAAAAGTGCGTAGGTAGAGCCATAGGAATCACTTTTTCATAAAGATGCGATCTGACGAGCTTGGGGATGAGAATTAAGAGACAGAAGCAATAAAATTCTGTGGAATATCAGCACTGCTGAAATAGCTCCTTAAAGCTTTTTGAGGCTGCTTCAGGTTTGGCAACAATTTCGACAATTTTATTGCGTGCATCTGCTTCAAACAGCGCCTCAACAGCAACTTGGGCGACTTTCTGTCTGGGAATACTACCATCAAACAGCGTATCTGCACTCTGCATCACGATGCGATCGGAGTTGTCTTCATTCTTCAACCCACCAGGCCGCACAATCGTATAAGTAAGACCACTTTTCTGAATATACTCTTCAGCTTGTTTTTTCCACAACAAAATTAACCAAAACAAGTTGAGCGGATGGAAAAGCCGGGAAGTGCACAAAGAAGAAACTAAGATGAGATGCTCAATTCCCTTTGCCTTAGCAGCATCTACTAAATTTTTAGTCCCTTCAAAATCTACTTTATAGGGGCCAGTGGGGTCAAAGCTAGGTTTTGCCCCAGTCGCAACCAATAGAACTGTGCTATCTGCCAACGCAGCAGTTAAAGTTTCTGGTTGTAATACATCGCCTAACACTAATTCGGCTTCAGGAGACAGAATACCCCTAGCTTTCTCTATATCCCGCACCAAGGCTCGGACGGGAATATTCCGCGCTATTAATTCTTGCACAATCCGGCGACCTGTTTCACCTGTTGCCCCTGCTACAAATGCTTTCATGATAAATGCTATCCTGGGAAACTATTGTGTGCTTGTTCAGTTCTTTATTTTAGTAATTCTATGGAGTTACTCGCAGATTAATGAGGTTTCGGTCAAAATGGGATCTGAATGCGAAATGACCCAGGTGTGTGGGGAATCATTAATATAGACTAACGCCAAAATATAGAGTAATGCATTTATGCTTTCAAGAAAAGGCGAATATAAATCCTGGGAAATAACAGAAGCTGTTTTACCTGTAGTGTCCGCCCAAGAAGCTGAGGACACATTAACAGAACCAAATGTAGCGACGCTGACAAAATTTTACGGTCATTATCAAGATTTTATGGAAATGGCTGCCCCAGTAGAGAAGGTTGCTGAGTATCTCAATTCTCACGCCTCATGGTTTTCGCGCTGCGCTGAACCCATGAAGGTACAATCACTTGGGGAAAATGGCTATGGTTTAACAATTGGTCGTTTTGGTTCTTTTGGTTATGAAGTAGAACCGAAAATAGGTTTGGAATTGTTGCCCCCAGAGGAGGGTATTTACCGCATCCGTACAATCCCCATTCCTGACTACCAACCGCCTGGTTATGACGTAGATTATCGGGCATCTCTAGAGTTAAAAGAAACCGATGTTTCCACTAGCATTGATAAGGTTACAAGAGTTGAATGGGAATTGGATTTGATAGTTTATCTTCACTTTCCCCGATTTATTCAGCGATTACCCAAGTCTATAGTTCAATCTACAGGCGATCGCTTACTTAATCAAATTGTCCGCCAAGTCTCCCGCCGCTTAACTCGCAAAGTTCAGGAAGATTTTCATAAATCTTTGGGAATACCGTTTCCTGCTAATTTTAAGCAAAAGCGTTGATAGGATTTCAAAAAATTCAATAATTCTAAATTATTTGTACGTTTGTAGGGTAGCACAGCTGTGCTACCCTACTTTGCTAACTATGCTTGAGTGAGAATTTTTTGGACAATTTGCACGCCAGTAACAGCCTGCCAAGCAAAAAGTCCCAAAAGGGTGAAATTTATCAAAATATGAGTTGCACGTGCCCAATTTGCCCCTTTTTGCATATAAGGGGACAAAGCAGCAGAAAATGCAATCAAACCTGTCATACCCAGTCCTGCTAGTAGGTGAGGCCCGACAAATAACTTTTGGTTATTAATGTAAGTGACAGCCATCCCACCAATCGCACCTGTCACCATCAAAGCTAGGAGTATAGACCCGATTTGGTAGTGTCTGACGTTATATCTACCTTTAATCAGTTCTTTCTTTTCTTCTCCCTGAGCATTTCTGGTACGCTGTAATTGCAATCCCAAATAGGCTGCATAAATTGAGAGTACTAATAGCGCCCACATAAGCACCGGATGGAAGAAGTTCAGCCAATATTTCACCGATGTAGAAAGTTCCAGACTCATCGCGTTCTCGCTTAATAATTAAATCTTCATAAAAATTAGCATAACTCTATTTTCTGTGCTTAAATTTGCACAAATTAAAAGAGACTCGCCCGACTATTTTCCTTTGCCCTCTTGCCAAAGTGGATAAACAATCTCAGACTAAATTTTGAGGGTAGACGAACAAAACTCCCTGTGTGGGATCTCATCCATGACTGAAAACAATAATACTTTGCTGCTCAAAGCTGCTAAAAGTGGTGATATTAAGGGACTGTGTGCGCTACTGGCTGCTGGTGCAAGAGTGGACGCGTGCGATCGCCAAGGCACCACGGCGTTAATGTTTGCTGCGAATTTAGGCTACACCGAAATTGTGCGATCGCTGCTCGATGCTGGGGCAAATATCAACTTGCCGAGAAAACTCTATGGTTTAACGGCTTTGATGTTGGCGGCTAGTGCCAAACAGCTTGACATTTTGCAACTTTTACTCTCTAAAGGTGCAGATGTCAATGCCACTAATGAAGATGGCAGTACAGCATTAATGGCAGCAGTCCTCAAAGGTTATATCGATGTAGTGCGAGTTTTATTGGCTGCTGGTGCCGAAGTTAATATTGCTGATAAAGATAATGATACGGCATTGAAACTTGCCGTTAAGCAGGGAAAAATAGAAGTTTTACAAGCAATTCTCCAAACTGGTATCGATGTCAATATCCCAGATGAAGAGGGTGAGACACTTTTAATGCTAGCGGCAGATTTGGGACATCTGGAGATTGTGGAAGCACTGTTAGCAGCAGGGGCTGATGTGAATGTGAAAAACGCTGATGGTGGAACTGCCCTATCGGCAGCAGCAGCGGCTGGACACAGTGCGATCGTAGCAGCTTTACTAGATCGAGGTGCCCAGATTAATCTTCAAGATCGAGATGGAGAAACTGCCTTACACCTTGCCGTTGTAGAAGGCTACATTGATGTCGTGCAAATATTACTTAACAGGGGTGCAGATGTGCAAATTAGCAACCATCTGGGCGATACACCACTCCTTGTAGCAGCATTGCAGGGACATAGCCAAATTGTCGAGGCACTGGTACGTTCTGGCGGAGATATAAATGAGAAAAGTCTTGGTGAAGTACCTTTGACGTTGGCTGCATCACAAGGACACACCCAAACAGTGCAAGTGTTGTTAGATTATGGTGCTGATGTCAATATTCCAGGGGATGATGGCAAAACTGCTTTGATCAAGGCAACCGAACGCCAACACAAAGAGATCGTACATTTGCTGCTAGCAAAGGGGGCAGATGTGAATTTTCAAGACTCAGCAAGGGCCACATCATTGATGTGGGCTGCTTCAGCAGGTTATGGTGAAATTGTGCAGTTATTACTCCAAGCTGGGGCAGATGTGAATTTGAAAAACCGGGGCGGTTATACTGCTTTGATGATTGCAGAATTTAATGGTTATAAGAATGTGGTGCGGAGTCTGCAAAAAGCTGGGGCGCAAGAATAGCGATTTAATTTCTTCATCTAAAATATTTTTCAGAAATATCTTGACCAATTATTAAATGAAGTTTATTGGCTGAAATATCAAGGAAGTTTAAAAAACCAAATCTAGGACGAATAAACAAAGAAAGCAAAACTCCGTCGTAGCTGTTGTGAACTTGCTACGGCGGAGAAAGAAAAATTAAAACGCCAAAAGGGAGCAGACCAAATGCTTGCGTCACAAGGATAGAAAGAAAGCAAAAATGAAGAAGTAAATTTACCTTTTACTTTTTACCTTGTACATTTTACCTTTTACCTGCTCTCCCCCTTGGCGTTTCCTACTGTGCTAGATGTGCAAAATATATAGTTTTTAATTGAACAGAAAAGTATTCTAACGATCATTTTTTATGTATTATCCTAAAGGCTAAATACAAACAAGTTCACAAAAAAGGTTGATGTGCAACCATTTGGGCGATCGCTACGAAAATTTAAAGAAAAATAAATAAAAAATTAAATTTAGTGTAATCACTGTGGTGAATCCTCTGTCACCATAAAGTCAAGCATTGACTAATGGACTCGATCGAGTATAAATAGTCAATGATTATAAGATTTGTAAAACAACTAGTGTCATATCATCAGTGTTTTGTTTATCAGCACCGATGAATTGCTGAACTTGGTCAAATAGGTAATCTACAATCTCCTCTGGCCCATTGCAGTATTTACAAGCAGTATTGAAGCCAGTAACAAAATTGTCTTCATCGAAGCGATCACCACCAGCAGCAGCGGCATCAGTTAAGCCATCTGTATAGTAAATAATTGTATCTCCAGGCTCTAACTGTGCCTGTGCATCTTCATATTGGCTGTTAGCATCCAAACCGATTAACATTCCCAAAGTATCTAAACGGGTGACAGTTTTTGTCGCTGCGTGCCACCATAAAGGAGGATTGTGTGCCGCATTGCTATAAGACAGAATTCGGCTGTAGGGGTTATATTCTGAGTAAAATAGTGTTACAAAGCGATGGGAATTTTCCAAATCCGCATACATAACTCTATTTAAGTTTTGTAGAATTCCGGCTGGGGAATTACCATGTAGCACTTCTCCCCGTAGCATTCCCCGCATCATCGTCATAATCAGCCCAGCGGGGACACCTTTGCCCATGACATCTCCAATAACCAAACCCCAGCGGCTAGTTTCGCTGCCACCTTTGATCTTGGGCTG
Source organism: Nostoc sp. ChiSLP03a (assembly GCF_034531215.2). Lineage (NCBI taxonomy): Bacteria > Bacillati > Cyanobacteriota > Cyanophyceae > Nostocales > Nostocaceae > Nostoc > Nostoc sp. ChiSLP03a. The sequence goes on along the minus strand of NZ_JAVRBQ020000015.1, from coordinate 25,172 downwards.
AATCTTATTATGATTGGTAGCAATAAAGTCGTAGTAGTCTCCGCCGACGCGATTGGCAGGTTTACAGCGTGCAGCCAGGACTGCACCGGGAATTGTAGGGCATTGACGTGGTAGAAGTCGCCGTTGAATTTCTGCGCCAATTTCTAATTCTTGGTCTAAGCGTTCTTTTTTTCTTAGTTCTACAGCTAGTTCATCGTTTTCGATCGCTACTGCTGTTTGGTCTGCCACTAACCTAACTAACTTTTGCCTGGTTTCTGTCCAACTATATTCTGGATCGCGGCTCAAGACATAGAGCCATCCCCGTTCTGTATGCTTTACCAGAATCGCCGTACCAAAGATTTGCACATCTGGCCCCAAATAGCGATGCATCTGGTCATCCAAAATCCCTGTGGCATTCGCTAGGGGGGCAGCATTGGGTAAAAGCGTGATTTGACTACTGGCTATTTCTAGCGCTTTGCGGATATTTTTGCGCTGGCCACTATCTTGCCAATGTAACTGTTCTAACCTGACTTGACCATTAGGTTTGTAGAGAAACAGGGCGCTACCGTCTGCATCTGTCACTCTTGTTGCCATCAGCGGAATCAGTTCTAAAAACTGATTCAAATTATTGAAACTTCTCAGGGCAAATCCTAAAGAACTTAGCAAATCTTGAATTTTGTTCTGTTCCCGGTGTAACCTTGCCACGAGTTCTTTGAGTGCCACGACTGGTGTGACATCCGTCGCGGCACTACTACTATTATCAATGGGTTGAGAGGGCAGTTGAGACACAGGCACGGGTATTATTGCACTTTATATTGGCAGATTTTAGATTATTTATAAATCTTTTGGCTTTGGCATTGCTAAACCATATTTAGACAAGACTTGCCATTTTAGCAAGAGTATAAAGACGTAACAGGCAAATTTTATAAGTATTTTATTTGCTTATTCTATTTCTGACGGACTATTAGTAATTTTAAATCATGTATTTTTAGTCCAAATTCTACCCGTAAAAATTACTACTTTTGCTGATATATCAGAAAGTTTTTCATTTTTTCATAACTTAATTACCAAAGCATATCTCTAAAGTTAGAAAAATACTTTATTCAAAAAATAATTTATAACGCTCTCAGAGGGACTTTTTGGGTAGAAGCAGCTAGAAGACTAGAAGTCTTTTGAGTAAAAAGCTCTATAAGCGCTCAAATCGAGCTTGATTTGCTCAAAAACAGAACTACACTCGTTTCCAAACTTGAGAATATGTTAATAAGTTTTCAAATATTTAATTTGTATACCATAGATGCTCGGATAATCGCCAAGATTGAGCTTTTCCATTTTTAATTTCTCGTTTTGTGAATTTTGAGTTGCTGAATACGCAAAATTTAAATCCATCAAAACTGGATAAAAGTGAAGTAACTCTATCTTCTTAGTCAGAGGTAACAAAGTTAAACCATTAGCCTGTAATTTATTCTAGGGGTAAGTAGAACAGGCGGGAAAAATCAAACTATGTTAATAAAAGTAAAGTGGACTAAAACCCTCTTTCCTTCTGCCTTCTGCCTCCTGCCTCCTGCCTGAACCTGATGATAAATATTCACAGCGACTTACTTAAGTTATTTGGTAAGTGTAAGATATGAATACAAGAAATGACACTAAAAATAGAAGAAATATCTTCTAAGAACTTTAAGTCAAAAGTCAGAAAGAGTCTTTACGTTTAACCATCAAAATTCCAACCTTTCGATAGACGTTGCACGAGTAAGTAGCCATAGCCAACACCAAACACCTATGGAGGAATAAACCTCCCGCAGCGCTGAAATCACTCGCGCTAGTTCCCCAACGCACTGCTCACCATTGGGACTGCTGTCTATCCCACAATAAAGTTGTATTGGTGGAGATGAGCGTCTCGATTCCCTTTTGAATTGCTGCAAGATGAAAATCTAGGGGATTATTGTATGTCGCAACTAAATATCGTGCTGCTACATTTAAAAAGCCCATTTCAGACTTTAAAAAGGGCATTAGCTAGAAATTTTAGCAAAAGTCACCTATTTATTGTGACAAATTCATAATTTTAGGACTTGAGCTGTTTCTAGTTAGTTCAAGTGATAATACCAGATCGGTCATCCCTAAATTTATCAGTTTTAAGACTTACGCAAAAATAACTAAAAAGCTTAATTTATCGAACCTCCTTCTCTGTCAGAGTCTGACGCCAACACGCAGTATTTCCCAGAGAATAATACAATATTGCGTAAGTCCTAAGTTTGGTAAGAAAAATTTTTAACTCGAAATTTTTCAATTAACCACTCAAAAGAGCTTCGACAAACTCATAGCTCGAAAAGGGGCGTAGGTCTTCAATTCCTTCGCCAGCACCAATAAAGCGAATGGGTAAACCTAGCTGCTGTACAACGGCAAGGGCAACGCCGCCTTTGGCAGTGCCATCTAGCTTGGTTAAGACAACACCACTGAGTTGGGCAGCTTGGGAAAAAACTTCAGCTTGCCGCAGTCCATTTTGACCTAAAGTTGCATCTAGAACCAAAAGAGATTCTACTTTGGCATCTGGGGCTTTTTTGTCGATAATTCGCCGGATTTTACCGAGTTCGTCCATTAAATTTTTCTTGTTTTGCAGTCGCCCAGCTGTATCTACTAGAAGTAATTCGGTTTGACGCGCTTGGGCGGCTGCGATCGCATCAAATACAACTGCTGCCGGATCTGTATTTTTTCCCGGATTGGAAATTACATCCACGCCACTTCTACTACCCCAAACCTTTACTTGTTCCACTGCGGCGGCGCGGAAGGTGTCTGCTGCGCCAATCAAGCATTTATAGCCAGATTTTTGTCCCAAGTGGGCAATTTTACCGATGGTAGTGGTTTTACCGGCACCATTTACCCCAGTGATTAACCAAATATTTAAGGTTTCTTTTTCTGGGGTAAAGGTAGTTTTCTGGGATGTTTTGCTCGGTGCATCCAGCATATCCCGGAGGATTTTTTTTAGGAAAGCGATCGCTTCTTCAGGTGCGGTAACTTCTTCTCGCAGTTTTGTCTGTAAGGCATTGATAATAAAGTCTGTCGCCTCTACACCAACATCAGCTTGCAAAAGCAACGCTTCAATTTCCGTCACAGCAGCAAGATTTAGCGGCCCTTGACCAACGATCGCCTTCAGTTGGTTGAGAATACTACGGCGAGTTTTGTCTAATCCTTGCCGGAGCTTTTTCAGCCAGGTAATTTCTTCAATCGAAACGTCTTCTGCACTCCTACCTTGAGCTGCTAGAACTTTCGCTGACCAGACAAACCCATCATCAAAAACCAATCCGGGAATTTCCTCTTTTGTTTCTGAGGTTGTCGCTACTGGCTGTACTACCTCCGGTTCTGGAACTTCAATGGCGGTGGCTATTAGTTGTTCTAGCTTGGCTTGCCGTTCTGCCGCCGCCCGTTCTAAAAAGGATAAGTTAGCTGGTGCTGTTGGCTGTGTTGCCTCTAACGTAGCTAGTGGTTCGGTGGGTGTTGGTTCAACTTCGCTTGCCGTGAGTTCTGTGGTGGAAACATCAGGCTGTTCAGCAATTGCTGCCACTGAAGAATCTTTTGTAATTTCTTCCTCACTAGCAGCTTGGATAACTTCTGGCTGTGCTGTTTCTACGGTTGTATTAGTAGCTTCTGGTTCGGTTATTTCCGCAGTTGCCGTTTCTGCGGTTTCAGGTTGTATTGATGGTGCTAAGGTATCTGCTGGATCGGGTGGGGTTTCTACTACCTCGACTTGCTGTTTTTGCTGAATATTTTTGTAAGCAGCTTTCGCAAATGCCAATAAATCTGCCGTTGTGTCTGGTGTAGTTTCAGCAGTTGGTGTTGAGGTTTCGGCTGGCTCTGGTTGGGGTTCTTTTGCAGGAGGAGTTTCTTCCTGTTTCTTATCAGAGGGAGTGTTAGAGGAATCGTTATGTTGACGACGGAACCAATTAAAAACCATTGCAGCAGTATTAGTTATATGAGTTATTAAGTTATAAATTATGAGTTTAATTTAACTTTGTACTTTTTCTTGGGGTGAAAACTTCCGGGTTATCCTCACCTTTCAACGCCAGTTTAAAGAAAATCGTTACAACAAGAGGTTTCCTCTGTTTGCGCAGCATCTCCCTTTGGAAGAGGTTCCGCTTGGAAGAAGCCGCAGAAGGGGCTACAGACTTTTTCCCACGGCAGTAAAGAAATTATGAATTCCGCGGCAGTACTACGCAGTTTTTTTCTGCTCAGTGACTCGGCGTAAAACACCGTTAATAAACCGATGACCATCGTCTCCACTGTAGCGTTTGGCTAGCTCCACAGCTTCGTTGATGGCGATACTGTCTGGAACTCCCAAGAACTTCATTTCTGCCACGGCAATTTGCAAAATATCGCGGTCAATTTGGGCGAGACGAGTTACTTGCCAATCTACTAAGGCAGCAGATATGAGTTCATCTATAATGTTTCGATTTTCGTTGACGGTGATTACAAGCTCTTTAGCGTAATTCCGAACTCCCTTGTCCTGATTAGCTAATTGAATCAATACTGGGAAATCAACTGCTGTACCCAACTGATTGATTGCTGTCTGGGTGCAGGCGATCGCTTCTTGAAGCATTGTTCTGGCAGTATTGAGGTCGCAGGCCCGAGTTTGGCTGCTTAAGAGGCGATCGTTACTGCGTTGCAGCTCACCTGCGGCATTATCGAGTGTATCTTGTACTTCTGAGGTCAGAGTGCGTACTGCTCCTAGCACCAACTTGGATACTAGTTGGTCGTCTTCCAATTTATCTAATTTCTTTGGGTTGATCGGCAATTGGCTAAGGCTTAAAAGCGCCAATTCACGAGCAATTTGCTGGGGTTTACGAGGTTGCATAAAACTGAGGGGTGATTGTGCGAGAACTGAATTAATTAGACAAGACAAACTTATAAGCCTATCAATTTTGGCACAGTTAAACAACAACATTACGCATTTGCTTGTGACTATGCCAGATTGATTCCAAAGAGGCAGAGGGCAAGAGAAATACACTCCTATATCTCTTGCCGCAACCAGAGCTTTTCTTGGAGTTTAAATCAAGATCGCTAAAATTTCCGAGTTGGTGGCTTGGAATTAGATGGAGTGTGAGCCGCTATTCTTGATTCCAACCTCCTGCTTTCTGCCTCCTGCCTTCTTCACGTTTCTTCAACGGGAATAACCTGCTGCTCAATCTCTTTGTGTTTCACTTCCAATGTGGACTCTTTGGAGAAAACCAAAGGCGTATTGGAGGCGACAATGCCACCTGATACAACTATTTTAAAGGCGTCTTCAATCGACATAGAAAGGTTCACCACCTCGTCTTCAGGAACGACTGCGTACCATCCGGTAGTCGGATTTGGGGTGGTGGGGATAAAGACACTTAACACGGGGCGAGACATCTGGGCTTGGATATCACTGCTGATTGCACCAGTAACAAAAGCGATCGCCCAAATTCCTCGGCGAGGATACTCTACCAAAATTACCCGGCGAAACTTGCCATTAGAATCTTTTAGTATTGTTTCTAAAAGCTGTTTGAGAGTTTTGTATACCTGTCCGGCTAAAGGAATTGCCTGTAATAATCGCTCACCAAAATCTAACAACCACCGCCCAGCTATATTCCGAGCCATTAAGCCCATCAGTAATATACTTAGTAGTGGTACAGCCAATCCTACTAATAAATTAAGTATATTTACTAAAAATGGGTTTAATCCATCAAAGGGATTCAATTGTTTGGGAATTTGGGTGAGGAAGTTGATTACCCAGGTCGCAATGGTAATTGTCAGCCAGATAGTGGTTGCTAGGGGAATTACTACCAACAAACCAGCAATCAGGTCGTTTTTTAAGTCCTGTTTTAGGCGATTGATTACCAAGCCCCGATTCTCCTGTTTTAAGCTAGAGGAACTTTTGTTATTCGTATCCATACCAGCAGATTCGTCAAATTCCGAAGGCTTTAACTTTGGCAGATTCTGCCGCAAGTAACTGTCTAAAACGTTAGCAAGTTGCCTGCTGCTGGAAATCAGCTATTTTCCTATAAGCATACACATAGACATTAACCAATCCGATGGCAACTGGTTATTCTTAGAGGATGTTACTTTTTTATAATAATTGTAAAGAATTGTTGCAATTTTTGAGGTATTATTAATTTATCGTGCTTAATCAAAAGCTGCTTATAATTGTGAAAGTACTACAGGATAAGCTAATAAACTATTTTATCTGGTCAGTCACTCACATTTGAGCAAGGATGGCTTTTATGAAAATATTCTGTTACAAATATTAATTTATTAGGAATTCTCAATAAAGAAATTATCCATCTTGTGGGGTGAGTATTCTGCCCGCCTTGAATATAGAAGAGATGGGGACACCCGTCCCACAAAATAATTTGGGATGTTTTTATTTAGAAGTCTCTTTTATCTAGTCTTGAATTATAAAAAACAAGATCCCCGACAACTTTTACGAAGTCAGGGATCTGTTTAGCACATCTGTGCGCCCTATAATTTTGCGTAGTTTACTGCCGTAGGCATCGCTATACAAAAAATCCTTCTAATCTCCAGCCCTCTTCATGCCGCATCAACCTGTGTAGTTTCAGAATCCGCGCATTGCAACTGTTGTGTATTCTCTTGTACCAAAATTGCTGTTGTATCTAAATTAGGTTTTGGTAAATACTTCATTTCCCAGACTTTGAGCAAAATCAGGTATTCATAGAATGCCTGCAATGTACACCAAGCGACTCCGGCGCGTCCATCTAAGCATCCGCCTAAGATAAAATACATATATATAAACCGTAGCAACGGTCTGGCGGGCAAACGTAAAGATAAATCCTTCAGGGCACGCCGTCTTTCTACTTCCGATTTGCCAAAGAATAAATCTTGCCAGTTCACCTTTCCCTGTTCTAGCTGATACAATGTTTCTTGAGCTTCATCCGTAGAATAACGGTTGTGCTTGTCAATCCAGCGGCTCAAACCTTTGCTACAAGTGTAGTGTGGGTATGTTTCTTTTAAAAAGCTAGTTGCACCCTCACAAACTTCTCGCTCAGTATGACCGTAGTCTGTAAACCATACTTTACCGTGGCGGAAGAGTCGCATTTGGTAACGGGGATACTGTGTGCTGTAGCGAATCCAACTATTCATGAACATGACGCGTTCAGCCACGTAGTAACCGATATAGTCTGGATTCTGACTTGCCTTTTCGCATTCTGCAAATAGTTCTGGTGTCATACGCTCGTCAGCTTCGAGAATGTAAACCCATTGATGCTTCGGAGGGATAGACTCTAACATCCAGGTGCGTTGGCGTCCGTGGCTTTCAAAAGCGTGTTGGACGACGCGGATGGGATAGCGACTGGCGATTTCCACAGTGCGATCGCTACTGCATGAATCCACAACAATGATGTCATCTGATAACATCGCTGATTCGATACAAGCAGCAATATCTAGTTCTTCGTTATATGTCAGTATGTAAATTGAGAACATTACTCAAGTTTTATAGCGATTTTACTCAGCGATCGTTGTCTTGTTATTAGTTATTAGCTATTAGACGCATGGCAGTATCAGCCGTCAATAATTTTTGGATACTTCCTACTGCCATGCCAATAGTGGATTAGCGTGTGGCAGTTCTAGGTTTACCACCTTGTACAGCACCCCTACCTCTTAAGCTTGTCCAGCCGATGATAATGTAACCAATTGACAATAGCAAACTGCTAATACCAATCCGCAGTCCAGATTTCCAAGCAGTATCTTTAGCTTGTTGCAGTGCTTCGTCTCGGCGCTGGCGAACTTGGCTCAGTTGTTGAGTTTGCAGCGTTTGAACATCTGTTTGTTGTTCGATAGCTTTGTCAAGTACTTGGGGATTTGTTTTAGCCTTCTTCAGTAACTCTTTGATATTTGCGGGAATTTGAGGGCTTTCAATTGCTTGCTTATATTTTTGGTCATCTTTGAGGATTTCACTAAACTGAGCTTTGGTTTGGTTTCGCAGTTGATCTAGTTGCGCTTTTCCTTGTTCAGTATTCAGTTGTGCTTGCAATTGCGATAACCGAGTGTTCAGTTGAGTTTCTGCTTGATCTGCTTCTTGGGTGATTCGGTTGAGTGTTTGAGCCTTTGCTTGATTGACGTTATTTAGGTGCAGGGGAAAAATCAGCAAGAACATCAACCCTAAAATACTGGAGATAATCGCGGCAGGAAATCTTAAATCGATACCTTGGGGGCGATCGCTTGCTGGATCGGCATTCTCAATCCAATAGGCAGCAAACAGAAGCCCCAAACCGACTAGAGGGACAATTCCGCGATCGACGAGCGCTGTTCCTAAATTGATTTGCCATACCCGATCGGTGGGTTGAAAGGGTAATAACAGAATCAAAAAGTCAACGAAAAACGACAAAATGCAGATTATTCCAACTACCTTAAGTGTGAGAGCAGTACTCACGGAAGTAAAACGGTTAACCATAATTTTTCAAACTGGTGGTGAATATGAGTGATTTTCATATTTCAAGCTACTTGAATATTGTGCCCATGACTATGACTATTGTGTAAAAACACAAAGCAGATTCAATATTGCTAAAGGCTATCTGCCTCTTGGTTTTCAACTAGCCCACAGTAACATTTGTTATCTACAGTGTCTTCAGGAAAATCCTGGTATTTTAAAATACGAAGTTGATGCGGGCTAGAGGAACAGACTGATTAATTACCCAATCTCCCTGATTGCAGTTCTCAATCGGTCTTAATACAGACCTTTTATAAGGGTTCACAGATGTGAATCGGTGTCAACTTAAATCTAAACCTTTGCCATCAGGTTGTATCGACTTATCGCCCAATTTGAGCAAGGAAGCAATTATTACCGAGAGCAGATGCTACTAAAAGTGATTGAGCTTATACAGGGTCGGGATTTTTGGGAGTATCTCAGTTACTTGCAAACTCCTGTATTTATACTCTTTTTTGCTAATTCCTCAAAAAATCAGCAAATCGGAAATAATAACTAACAATCAGGTGTGAACTTTACTAGAATCAGTTCGTCGGTGATTTTTGTTAGCAAAAAGAGTGAATTTGAAGGAGTCAGACTCTGAAAGGCTTTGAATTCAAAGGTGCTGAAAAACTTATCGGCCCAATAGCTGCGCTTTTGGGCTTTGTGTATTTGTTGCAATGGTATATTGGAGACTTGCGATCGCCTTCCGATCCCATCTTTGAAAATAAACAGGCGCCTTTGGTAATGAAAGAGGGCGACCCTTATATCCGCGCTTTAATGCGAACTATCTCGGCAAGTGAGGCTAGTGGAAACCGTCCCTATTCGCTGTTATATGGTGGACAGCAAGTCAACGACCTGAGCCGACATCCTGAGATATGCGTCACAATTGTCACAGGCCCCAACACAGGTAATTGTTCTACCGCTGCTGGCAGATATCAAATTATCAACATTACTTGGTATCGTTTAGCCCCTCTTTATCATCCAAAGCCGATGCGAATGATGTTTTGGACTACTTATAGTTTTGAACCAGAATATCAAGATGTCGTAGTTTACCGTTGGTTAAATGATTCTAAAGTTTGGGGAACTAATATTTCGCAACTGTTGCGTCAGGGAAAGTTAAATGATGTTTTGCGGCGGCTCTCTCCCACTTGGACAAGTTTGGGATATGGTATAGAAACTAATTCTGTTAGTAGCTCTTTGCCGAAAGTTTATCAAAAAATGTTGCAAGAAGAATTAACCGCAGCTAAACAACCAACACTCCCAAATTTGCCACCATCCCCAACTCCTTCTAGGAAGGCAGTAAAAAAGTAGTAAGATTATCGTAATTTTTAACTTGCTGCGGATAAAAAACTTTTGATATTTTCCACAAATGCCAAAGTATTTTCAAAGTGGATATTGTGTGCAGCATTACTAATTATTTTTATCTGAGCAAATTCACACATTTTAGCCATTTCTGTATTAATAGATATAAATTTTTGATCGTATTCACCAACTAGTAAAAGCATGGGAATTGTATTGTATTGTAGATTTTCCCATAAAGGTGGTTGACATCCAGTACCCATAAAGCTCAGTGATTTATCTAATTCCTGTGGATTGTTCTGCAATCGGCTTTCAATCATGCGATCGTATTCTGGATGATTTTTTATATCGCCAAAAATCGGCTGATTGTACCAATTTGAGAGAAAAGCAGCAAAATCGCTTTTTTCAAAGGCTCTTGTTAATTTTCTACCTATTTGTGTATCAAGTTTAATCCGTTCTAATCGTTCTGTTGCTGTTGGTAAACCTGGGGAGGCTGACTCTAGCACAACTTTATAAAAACGTTCTGGAAAATTCAGGGCTAGGTATAAAGCCAATCTTCCACCCATTGAATAACCAACTAAAAAGCATTTATAAATTTTTAATTCATCTAATAAATTGATTATTGCTTGAGCAGTGGGTTTTATTTTATAGTATTGATTACCTGCTAAAACTTGGGTTTTACCATGTCCTGGCAAGTCAACTGTAAGATAAGAAAAGTCTTCAGCTAGTAATTTTATGGCTTCATTAAATTCATTAATGTTTCCCATGAAACCGTGCAATAAAAGAATTATAGGTTTGTTTATATTGAGATTTAAATAATAGTTAAACTTATATTCTTGTAAAGTCATTTTTAAAGGAGATATCTAAAGTTTAAATTGGTATAATTTTTTATTATCAGTCGAGCAAAGCAGAATGTTCGCAGATTTTGAGAAGACAAAAGAAAGTTAATTTGTTTCATAGGTTTTAACCTGATTATTTATTCTCCCACCAATATGGTGTGTTTATTTCTGCCGACCTGTACTAGAATGATGTAAGAGCGCTAATACTCATGACGAATACTGTTTTATTGAATGGTTGCTTGTCTGTTCTGAGATAACGCTCCAGGCAAGTTTATCAACATACTTAACTCTTCTGTAGTAAGAGGGGTAGTAAGACCATTGAAAGCAGAACCTAATGGATGCTGAAGATTTAGGTTAGGATTATTTGGCTCAACTAAGGCTAAATTAGGTTGTTGAAAATCTTTCAGTGCATCGAGAACAGTATACTTTATTTCAGGTTTATCATTAGGAAATGGCATATTTAATACAGAGTCTAGATCATGAACTCTAATAGGCTCAAGTAAACTTCTAGTACCACTGAGTAAACCTCGTAATTGTTTTGCTCCGCGTTGAGCAATGTTTGGGTTTTCAGCTAGAAAATAAACACCAACATTCCAACACCCTAAAGCGCGGGACATTTTAAACCTTTCAATATATTGTTGAATCTGTTGTTGCGCTTCCTGCGCTCTTACATTAATATATTCTCGACTAAAAGTTAGTTCCGTCATTCGTTTATCTTCCGTGGCTTCATTAGAAACATTTCCATATTTTATAGTGTCTTTTATTACATTTTTTTCTGTATTTGTTTGATTAGTGCTTATTTTAGTTTCTGCCTTACCTTCTAATTTCGCAGTTAAACTAAGTGGTTTAAAATATTCGCCAAGCCCTAATTCTATAGCTGTTTCTATAGCTGCTTGTAAAGATAAACCGAGGCTTGATTCAAAAGACTTTTCGGTAGTAGTACCATTTTCTGTTTCATTAGCAATTTCTTGACTTACAGATTGCTCAGATTTATTAGATAATTCTGTTGTAATTTTCTGCTCAAGCATTACCTTACCTAAAAAATATACTTGACCCATTAATTCATATAGGTTATCAATAATTTGGTTCACTTGTTTTTCAGCAATTGGTTTGGCAATTACCATATACATAAAAGGTGAATCACGTAAACTAGCAGATAAGTGTTCAATTGGGGAGTAATTAGGATAAATTCCGAAATTAGGTGAGGGAATACCTGTCAATGCTGTAGCATATTGTAAATCTTGTAATAGCGATGTCTTGTTAGTAATGTTGATTTTATTTTTATCAAAATCTTCTATTTTTAGATTTAGCAAATTTGCTTCTAATAAATATTTCATATCTTCTAAAAATTCTTTATTTTTACTGCGAGTACCAAAATAGGTCTTATTTTCTCCTTTATAACTTGATGTGAGAAAAATTAACTCTTTATTTTCATCATTATGACAAGCAGAAAGGATGGTTTGTAAAGCTAATAATTTTTGTTGTACCGATGTAATATCTGAATTATCTAAAGATGCTATTTGGAGAAGTTGTAGTTGTCCTGCTAATGCTGGTTGTTTAATAGGTTTAATATAATTATCTTTGGATATAAAAGAATCATTTAGATATTGACGACCTAAAATGAATAGTAACGAATGACAGATAGCATTCGTTACATCGAAATTAATTGTGTCCAAATTTTGATTTGAACCGATATTACTAGAATCTTCTACCACTTGTTTAACCTTTGCAACTTATTGAAGTTTAAATTGTCTGACAACTATAATGACTAACTAAAGTAGCCAATCATCTTCATTTATTTCTTTATTAATCGCACCTGATAAATTTGTCTTTATTAAGTTAATTATTTGCTTATTTAAGGATATATATGCTTGCGGTTGCATAGTTTCTTGATTAATTTGATTTTTTATGTCTGTCCTGATATTATTTACTATTGTTGTCATTCTGTCTTCAGACAAAAACGCTTGACGAAGATTTATAGGAAGATTTGCTGTTTTTATCAGTGTTTGAAGGTGTTCGTCTATGCTCCAATTAGTTAATGCTGTGACTGACTGAGCAACACTCCAAGATAGTATTCCAGCCAGTAACGCTATATTGGTGGGTTCGACGGCAGCAAACCAGCCCAGAAAACCACTACCGATTGCAAAAATAGCTCCAGAAAAAATTCCAGCAATATTAGCTAATAAATTAACTTGATCAGGGTTGAATAAGTCAAATTCAAGCCTATCAAGCTGGTTGAAAATATTTTCTAAAGTTAATTCTAATTCAACAGGTTGATGTTGATATAGTTCACTAAATGATCCTCTTGAAAAATTAGAAACTTTCTTCTTAATCCTATTCAGCAAATGATTCATTTTATTTCTAATGATTTTCTTAGCTTTATCTTCTCTTAGCCTATTACTAAATTTTTCAACCAAATAAGGGTTAAGACTATTTAGCGTTTCTATTTCTCCATCTCGCCAAGCAATCAAACAATTTTTAATTAAACTTTTTTCAATCAAACCTTCTTGGAGCAATTTTATCAATTCATGCCAAAAAGTATCGGATAGTTGCTCTTTAATAAGCTTTTCCAAGTCTTCATCTAAAAATTTTGCAATTTCATTTTTAAGCCCAATTACACCAATACAGTACCTTCCGTAACGAGCTAATCCTTTAGCAACGCAAACTTCATGATCGCTTTCCAATACTAGAGATCCCTTAGGAAAAACGTCCTTGCATATTTCTTTAATAAAACCCATATTTGCACCACCACCTGTGAGAAGTATTTGATTAAGTTCAAATTCTTCATCATTATCATTCATAAGGTCTTGTCTTATTTGAATTAATTCTCTATAAAAACAGTTTTTCCAACTTCTGTTCCCCAATTCTTCTAAAGGTTGAGAGATAATTCTATCAATAATTTCTCCGTTAACTTTCGCACTAAACTCAAGGTTTGTATCATCAAGAATTTCAGTCACAGATGATACATAACGTCTTTGATAATTTTGTTTATTGGCGAGCGAAAAATAATGCTCTTTTGTGGTTCGACACCTAATCTCGCAAATTTGCCTCAGTCGCTTATTTTGTAGTTTAATATTTAGTTTTTCCTGATCTCTATTAAGTGTAATACTATGTTTTAAAATTTCTTTATCTATTAATGAGCCACCCAAATCATATTCATTACTTCCTAAATCTTTGATTTTTTTGTCTTTAACAAATGTAAAATCAGTAGTTGATGAACCAATATCTATTACAAGTATACCCTGCCGAAGATATTCTTTTAGTTTTTCTAGTTGAATATTTCCAATTTCACAGGCATGAATAAAAGCAGCGCGTGACTCTTTAATCACAACTACTTTGCCTTGACCCAGGCAAGTCTCAAGTATTTGTTTGTAAAGTTCAGCTTCTTGATTAGACCACCCTGATGGACAACCCACAAAAAATATTGCCTGTCCATCAGATGAAACTAGTTGAGTTTTTATTTGGTTTTTAACTTCTTGAACAAAATTTTTTATAACTTCTTGTGGAAATGCTTGTTGATTAGAAGGTCTAGATTTAAAGCAAATTTCAAATTCATCAGCACTATTTTCTGTTGCTAAATCGAAAGCTTGTTCGCCAATAACCGCATTTCCTGTCTTTTGATCATATGCCAATGCAGTCATGATGTGTGTTTGACCCTGAATTTTTAATATTGCAGGTTCTAGATTATTAGAATATGTGTTTGAACACACTAATTTAGCAAGAGCAGTTTTCCCATGTCCCAAATCAAATCCAATAATTTCAAATGTACGATCATTAAGTTCGTTTATAATGCTTTGAATTTGATTGATTTTTTCCTGACTCATTGCTTTACCTTTTAAGAACAATAAATTATTTTTGATGATGAATTTTGATACTTATCAACTTTCAGGTTTCACTACTCGTCCTCGTAGCAGAACTTGTTCATTTTTGATGAAAGCTGGTTTCAAAGTTATATATTCTTTAGCTTCAGAAGATCCGCTCGGCAGAAATTGAAATTTAGATGGATCACTTACACCATGCTGATAAAACTCAACATTCATACCTTGAAAATCTAGAAAATCACGTATTTCGTCAATTCGCTTGTTCGTTGAGGTGGGAATTTCAGTTTGTTCTCTACTGGCTACTCCTAAAAGATTTTGCAAATATTCTAATAGGTCTGAGTGGTCTTCTAGCTTAGGAACAGGAGGTTTGAATTCAGTTTGATTAGATTCTTTAGCAATTTCATTATCAATAGTAGTAAATTTGTCTAGTAAAAAATTTAGTATTTCATCAACTCCATTAAAGCTAATTTGATTATTTCTTACCTCTAAATTAGTTGTTTTATATGAAGTTTGTATTTTCTTCTTAGCCCGTAGAAAAAATATCGCTGTTATTATTGCAAATAAAGCAAAAATTAATCCAATAAAAAATGGACTAATTAAGTTAGATGAATCAAGCTTAATTTGCAGATCATTAACTTCAGTACAAATATCACTAAGTTTTGTAGAAAAATCAGGAAATTGTTTACTTATATTAGGATATAATGGTGGACAAATATTTTGAAGTTTGTTTGAAAAATCATTCAATAAAATTGACTGTTGTTCTTTATCTTTAATAAGTAAACTTCTAACAATATTTACTAAAATTACTGCTAGACCACTAGTCCCAGCTATAGCTATAACAAGTGGGTAACTTTGATGGTAATTCGGTTGAGTAGAGTGATTTAATTCGGCATTTAGAGTTGAATCTTCCGGTCTAAGCGTTGCTAACAGATTAATGGCTGGTTTTAGCTCTATTAAATATTTACGAGCAACACGACGAATCTGTGGTAAAGCCAATCCTCTGATATATTCGCCATTATTATCTGCTAACTTGTCAATTTCATTTTGGATTATTTCAACTACTTCACCGGGTGTATTAGCTTCATTCAGCAGGCTTTTCAGCTGACTTTCTCGTTGCTTGTAATATTCTATAAGTGTATTCATGTTATATTATTTACACAGTACAAAGTTATGAATAGCGGATATATCTAAGTACATATGATAATTAATTAGTTAGTTGTTAATTTTAATTTCAGGATTTTTTAAAAAAAATTAACACTTAAATTGATGTTTACTGTGCAAATTAAAAACGTTTTTACCGCTCCCTTTAAGGGACTTCCAAAAAATAAATTATTCCAAAAAAACAGGAATTTTATTGTTATCACAGGAATTAGTCGTTAGCGTATATTTTGGTTACAATGCTACTCGCACGCGTAAAAAGGCTATGTCTGAACTTGAAAGACAAATCAAGCGCCTCACTAAACCTAGTCTCCAATAATTGCTAAAAATCCTTTATTCCCTGCTGCGATCGCTAAAGTAAATAATGCTAAACACAGTAGAATGACTGTGAGACGCTTATGTTAATTTTGGCATAAAGAAGCCTCTGCCTGAATCAATACATCAAATATCGTATCTCTACAAAATATCTTGTTGTGCTAGTTATTTTTTTATTTTTCTAATTTTTAAGGTAAAAATCGATCTAAAGCAGCTTTTAACTGTTTAATTTCAATGTCAATATTACCCTCTTGTGCAGCTCTACCAATACACTCAGTTAAATGTTCATCCAAAACAATTCGCGCTACCCGATCCAACGCGCCCCGCACTGCGGCAATTTGCAGTAGAACATCAGGACAAGGGGCACTTTGCTGCACCATTGACTTAATACCTCGAACATGTCCTTCTATGCGCGATAATCGATTGACAATTCGCCGTAAAGACTCTTCGCTATGGACGTGAGGATGAGCCGACTCTCCAGTTCCATGAGTATCATCTGTATGCTCGTGGTCTGTATCGTGATGGTGGGAATGTTCTGCTTGCTGGGATGTTGGCAAGGATTCCTTACCTAATCGGTTTGATCCATTCATGGGCTATCAAAAGACTTGTATTATTAAGATCCTAGTCTAGTACTCGACCAACCCAAAATTTCTGGGTCAATCAATTTTGGATTTTAGATTTTAGATTTTAGATTAGATTTTAGATTTTAGATTGACCCCAACAATCAAGTCAGGGGCTTGTCAATCAATTTTGGATGCAAGGATTTTAGATTTATTCTCGCGTTTAAATTTGGGAGCCACTGCGTTGGACGGGTTTCCTGGCTTTTTCGCGTAGCGTCTCTGACAGGAGAAGCAAGTGGCGTGGGCTTCAAACCTTTTTAAATTTTGGATTTTGAATCTTCAATCCAAAATCCAAAATTTAAAATCTAAAATTCGGTGAAGGTAGGCCCTATTCACCCTAACTTTACTGCTGACGATTGGCTCTTTCTTGAGGAATAATCTCCGTTACTACCCTACCGCTAGAACTGCCACCTTTGACAAGAATATTTTCTGTTTGCAGATTACCAACTGCTGTTTCACCCACAAAATTTAATGGTGGGTCAATTTGTCGGTAAACAACATTTCCCTGAGCTTCAACTAACTTATTGTCTAAATACCAAGTTAATGTATTGGATCTTAGAGACTGGCGACGCTGACCAACGGCGTTGACGTTACCTTTTAAGTAAACGGTTTTTTGGGGTATTTTCATTTCACCTTGATTGGCTGTCACTGTGACATTTTCAGCACGCTGGAACATTCGCGTAGGTGAGTTTGTAGTTACGGTTTCTACGTTCATGTTCCAGGTCATAGAGTTACTAGCGATTTGCATTGGTGGGTCTAGTAAGTCTAGTTGAGCATTTTTTTGGACAGTGGCAATTTTTGTTTTTAAGTTGACTTCGGCAGAATTACCCTTACCGCGATCGCTAATTTTATTATCTTTGTAGCGATCGATTTCTAGAGGGCGATCGCCAATCAGTTTTTCTTCTTTAATATTCCAGATTAAATGTTCAGTTCTCACTTGCATCTGGGGATCGATAGAATTTGCTACTACTCCTCCAGAAAATTCCATCCGTTGTTCGCGGGTTTTAACTCGCACTTCCTGCGCTACTGCTTGTAGTTTTTTATGGCTGCCGTTAATCTTGTTACGAACAATCAACAAATCTTCTTTAGGACGCCATTCTAATTCATTACCTTGCAACACAATCCCATTACTAGGATCTGTGGCAAATATCTTACCTTTTAGAAACAACTGCTTCCCATCTTGTTCAATGTCTGCTACATCTGCCTTGATTTGGTAAACAATTTTTCCATCTTGATATAGTTCACCATAAGGACTTTCAGCCTGACCAATTTGTTTTTCTTTGGTGTATTTTGCGGTTTTAGCCCTGACTTTCCAAATAGGTCTTCCCACTTCATCTGCTTGTTCTAAAGTGACATCAAAGAAAGTCAAATTGCTATCTTTGTTAGATGAATCAGCAGTATTTTGTTGGGAAGTTGGCGGGGATTTACCCCCACAGCCAACTAAACCAAATACCAATAAAAAGGTCAAAGGTAAAATAAGAAAGGAGGGAGTGGAGGAAAAATTTTGAATTTTTCTCTTTCCCCATCTCCCTCTTTTATGAAATTGATACGCCATTATTCTTGGATTTCTAGGTGTCCATCACTACTTCTGGGGTCTTCCAAAAAACCGATCCCAGATAAAGGCCGGTATGGATAGCTTTGGCGAGGAGTTTTTTGAATATCTTCTTTGATGGCTTCTAAATCAATGTAGCGATCGCTTACATTAATTAAGCTGTCACTGGTCATGGAACGCAAGCTCACAACTTCTACCCGCACGCCACGATAGCTGACTGAATTAACCGCATAAGCTAAATCTCCATCACCGCTAACTAAAACTGCGGTATCATAAGAATCTACAAGTGCCATCATGTCTACTGCTATTTCTACATCCAGGTTAGCTTTTTTAGAGCCATCTGGTAGCTGGACTAAATCCTTAGCAATGACTCGATAGCCATTGCGACGCATCCACAGCAGAAACCCCTGTTGCTTCTCGTTTGTCCGATCTACACCAGTGTAGAAAAAAGAACGCAGTAATCTAGAACCTCCTGTTAATCGACATAATAGCTTCGTGTAATCGATTTCAATCCCTAGTTGCAATGCAGCGTAAAATAAATTTGAGCCATCAATAAATATGGCGACCCTACCCCGATTTTCCAAAACTTGTTCTGGCGTAAATATTGAATCGTTTTCCAAATTATTCAACATTGTTGTGATACCTCAATTTTTATCCCTGTTATTTTTGATACAAATTACCAACTTTTAGATGCTAGTCACAGCGGCTTATGATAATGTTCCGCGGCTAATTGAAATTGAGCCACGATAAATTTTGTGAGAAAATAAAAAAATTGAACAAAATCAGAGTTTGATAAGGACTAATCGTTTTTCGGGGGTTCTATTCGCTTAAAAATCGGTTGGTGTTTACCCAACTGTTGTTTGCTCGATAGTAGTCCCCATGTAGCATGGGTGGCAAAAGGAGCATGAACTGAACTTTGTTTTTGATCGTTAAAATTTATTCTGAAGCCTAGCTGCTGATAAATATCGCTACTAATGTTCGGAATAATTGGGGATAGCAGATAAGCTGCTAGTCTAACTGATTCTAGAACTGCGTAGAGAACCTTTTCCACCGACTCCTGCTGTCCCTGTTTATATAATGACCAAGGAGCCTGTTCATCAATAAACTTATTACTGGCTTGCACCAGTGAAAGGATAGCCTCACAAGCTTGACTGAAAGCTAGCTCTTGGTATGCTTGTTTTACCTGTTCCCCTAGACGTAAACCAATGGCTTTCAAAGGATTTTCGTCAGGAATCGCTTCATTGCCGATTGATGGTACTTTATTCTCAGCACAGTATTTTTTCACCATGCTCAAAGTGCGATTGAGCAAATTGCCTAATTTATCTGCTAAATCTGCATTCAGAGAATTAATGAACCTAACTTCATTAAAATCTCCATCCTTGCCAAATTCGATTTCCTTAAGGAAGTAATAACGAACGGCATCACTACCATAGCTCTTAACTAATGCCACAGGATCAAGGGTATTACCCAGACTTTTGCCCATCTTGAGACCATCTTTGGTCAAAAAGCCATGTCCAAAGACTCTCTCTGGCAAAGGTAAGCCAGCCGATAACAGCATTGCTGGCCAGTAAACTGCATGAAAGCGCAGAATATCTTTACCAATTAGATGCAAGTTGATTGGCCACCATGTTTCTAAAGCATTTGCTAAAGTTGGTTCTGCATCTGGTTCTAGTAATGCTGTGACATAACCTAGCAGCGCATCAAACCAGACATAGAGAGTGTGCTTGGGATCGACTGGCACGGGAAAGCCCCAATCTAAATTCACTCGTGAAATGGAAAAGTCTTGCAGTCCTTGATTGACAAAGCTGAGGACTTCGTTGCGCCGACTTTCTGGTTGAATAAAATCCGGTTTAGATTGATAAAATTCTGTCAGCTTAGTTTGATATTTTGATAAGCGGAAAAAATAGTTTTGTTCGTCTCGCCACTCCACTTCTTTGTTAGTATGAATTGGGCAACGGTATCCTTCTAGCAGATCCCGTTCTTCTTTGAATTCTTCGCAGGATACGCAGTACCAGCCTTGTTGTTGTCCCTGGTAAATGTCACCAGATTCCCAGACTCGCTCAAAGAATTCTTTAACGATCGCTTGATGATGAGGCGCAGTAGTCCGACTAAAGCGATCGTATTGAATATCTAATAATTGCCATAAACTCACGAAACTAGGGACAATTTCATCGCAGAATTCTTGTGGCGCTTTCCCTAAACTTTCTGCCGTTCGCTGAATTTTTTGCCCATGTTCATCTGTACCTGTAATTAGTAATACTTGATGTCCCAGTAATCTCTGAAATCGTGCCACTACATCGGCTGCGATCGTCGTGTAAGCACTGCCTATATGAGGGACATCGTTTACATAATATAGGGGTGTGGTCAGCGCAAATGTAAATTCTTTTTTATTCATCTTTTTTTCACTAGATTCATACAAAATAAAAATTAGCTTATTAAAACGTTTTACATCTTACCTTTTATCGGCAAAACCAGGTAATTATACAACATTATTACCATTTTTTCCAATAACATCTTCATACTAGCAAGTTTATCAAGTCCAGAATTGTTTTTTAATACGCATCAATTAAACTCATTTTTACCTAAAAAATGGAAACTAACTAATCATAATTTTTTTGAATAGTTTATATTAGATATTATTGTGATCGAGAATACATAATCGAGAATACAGAAACTCTAATTACTTTTGGAGATTAGATATTTCTATCTTAAGACGGTCATGGCAATAGTAAAGAAATGTAAAAATTAAATTCAGACAAATTGCCATATTTACCGGAAAATATATTGATTAAGTATGAGTGGAAATAGCCCCCTAGAGATTTCTCGCGCTTTGGTGGCGGCATTCTCAACGCAAATGTTCCGCTATTACGAAGACCGCATTCCCCAGGATGCAAGCGTTTTGGTAGTCAGCAATCACCGCAGCTTTATGGATGCACTGATTTTAATGGCGGCGTTATCGAGTCCGATTCGCTTTGCTTGCCATCACTACATGGGACAAGTTCCAGTCATGCGGGAGATTGTCACCGGTCAATTGGGGTGTTTTCCCTTGGAAGAAACTCAAAACCGCCAGCAAAGCTTTTTTTCGCAGTCACAATCGCTATTGCAGTCCAAGCAGATGGTGGGAGTATTTCCAGAAGGGACTGCACCGATGGTAAAATTTACTCAGCCAAGCCAGGTGGGTGAGTTTCAGCGGGGATTTGCCCATTTGGCATTGCGAGCAAATGTGCAGGATTTAGCTATTTTGCCGATCGCGATCGCTTCCTTAGAAGAAGTAAACACCAATGGCTTCCCATTAAGACTTTTAAGTGTATTCGACCCTTCAGAACCTTTATTTAAACAAAATGGTTGGCATCCCTTGGTAATTTATCGTCGAGTTGCGGTGTTAATCGGTCGTCCTTATTGGATTACGCCCCAACATCATAAAAAATATCATGGCAAACAAGCCAGAACTGTTGTGACTGAACTGACAGAACACTGTCAGAGCGAAATTAGCAATTTACTGCGTCAAGGTTGCTATTAGAGCCATTCGATTTGGGATTTTGGATTGTTCTTATGACTTTCAATGTCTTGCTCTAAAAAGACGTTTGTTTTAGGTAAGAAGCACCGAACTTTACTTGAAAGCAATAATCAACAGTGCAAAAGTTTTATACCATTGACCAATACTTCTCTGCGAGACGCTACGCGTAGCTTGCTTCCCCGGAGGGGTACGACTACGCGGTAGTTGAGCGCAGTCGAAACTCAGTACAAATGACTAATGACTAATGACCAATGACTATCACAGAAGTTGAGCTAAATCCTTGTTTTCTAACTCCTAAACGAGTACAGCCAGAGTATCCACTTTTGGTATATTTGCCAGGAATGGATGGAACTGGTCAACTATTGCGATCGCAAACTGCTGGATTAGAAGCTGGCTTTGATGTCCGTTGTTTGGCGCTCCCCCGCAAAGACCTTAACACCTGGGATGTCCTAACTAAGAGTGTATTGGACTTGATCGATGCCGAATTAGAAAAAAGCTCTCAAAGACCAGTTTACTTGTGTGGTGAGTCCTTTGGTGGTTGCTTGGCAATGAAAGTGGCAATCCAAGCACCCGATTTATTTAAGCGAATTGTTCTAATTAACCCAGCTTCATCTTTTCGTCTTCGCCCTTGGTTAAGTTGGGCATCCCAATTAACTTACCTAGTGCCATCAGGATTGTATGATATTGGCGCACTAGGTTTGTTGCCATTTTTAGCATCTTTGTCACGCATTTCTCGCAGCGATCGCCACGATCTGCTAAAAACGATGCGTTCTGTACCGGCAGAAACCGTTCTTTGGCGGTTGTCTTTACTGCGAGAGTTTGATGTTGATGAGGAACAGTTAAGGCGTTTAACTCAACCAGTTTTGTTAATTGCTGGTGCTAGCGATCGCCTTTTGCCTTCTGTAAGCGAAGTCAACCGCATAGGGAACATCTTACCAAATAACAAGATTGTAGTGTTGCCCAATTGTGGACACGCTTGCTTGCTAGAGCAAGATACTAATCTCTATAAGATTCTTAAGGATAACGACTTTTTAGAAAGTAATGTTGATATGGGTACGGCGCTAGACGTGAGAGGATAGGGTGAGGGGCGATCGCTCTCAGAAATGCAAATCGCCCACAAGCATTAGTATTTTAACTACTCAAAGCTATCTGGTTTCAGAACTTGCATTAGAAAAGCGATCGCTCTTTTGCCAAAATTGGTAGGCTTGCTCTCAGAAGTAGCTGATTTTTCAGAAGTATCCGACTTTTGCTGTAACATCACAGGGCGCAAAACCCACAGTAAAATTGCAATGCTCAGAATAATCCCAGATGGGCTATTGCTTTGCAATAACGGAATTGGATCAAACGGTAGACTTGTTGTGCTTGGTTGACTGGTATGAGCCTTGATTTGTGATTGAGACATAGGTTATTCTCCTGAAATTTGGATATCTCCGATACTTATGCAGAAATCAGGTTTTTTGGTGGGTTATTTCTCATTTACTGTTGATGTCTTTAGTTTCATTGAGATACCCGTGCTCAAAAGCCCCACTTTTAGCTCACCTTTGCCGCTAATACATAAAGTGAACCAAAAGTGAGCCAAAACTAATAGATTATTTGCTAAGTAAATCTACTATCAAAAATCTGGAAAGCGGCGTCTGGAAACGGTAGCTATTGATATCTACCTACAAAAGCGATCGCACCTCAATATGGCAGTTTCCCTGAGAGCATCTAAACAAGGGCTAGAAATCGTTGATCAAGCAAGAAAAAACAAAGGCTGGGATGCAACAGCTGCCGCCTGGTGTGATGCTGCTCAAACTTCCGAAGCAACTTTAAAGCGGTTTCGACGAGGAATGCCTATTCAGAAAGATACGTTTATCTCTATTTGTCAAGCTATAGGGATAAATTGGCAAGATATTGTTGATAACAGTCCAGCATCGCAGCCAGATTCCAGACCAGAGTTTTTTGCTTATGACCATAACTGGGTAGGTCGAAAACAGCTAGTTACTGAACTGAGTGAGAAGCTTCGAGGATCGTGTCGCCTATTGCTAATTTTGGGACTCACAGGAATTGGTAAAACAGCTTTGGCTGAACGATTGGCAGTGGAGTTACAAAACTGGTTCTCTGGAGACTGGAAAAAAAAGTTCAGGAGAGCGAATTTTAATAACGAGAATAAAACCAAAGATTTTGCTAGTGTTGCTGCTAAATGGCTAGAGGAGTGGGGAGAAAAACTCTCAGCAGAAGATGAAAAGCCAGAACGATTGTGGTGGAGATTAGTCAAATACTTGCAAGAGAATCAGGTGCTAGTGTTGATTGATTCTCTAGAAGCACTATTGACGGGAAATGAAGAAGAAGGCTGGGGAGATTTTACTGATGAGTGGTGGGGAAAATTCTTTGTCAGCTTATTGTCAGCAGAATCTTGTCAAAGTCGACTAATTGTAACTTCACAGGATTTGCCAGTGAAGTTGGTTAACTACCGTTACGGACTTTTTTGGCATCGTCAAGTACTCTATGGACTAGATGAATCAGAACAAATTATCTTATTCGAGACAACCGGGTTAGATATCAGCCAAGAGTCGCCCGATAGACCCCTACTGTTGCGGATTGGAAAGGCTTACAAGGGACATCCTCTAGTTTTGCGAGTGATTATTGGAGAAATTTGCGAATCTTTTAATAGTAATGTGCAAGCCTACTGGAATGAGGTGAGCAGCAAAATAGCAGAAGTAGAAAAAGCTTTAGCAGAAGCAGAGTTAAATGCTAGAAAAATTGTGGGAGCAGATGATGATTGGAAATTACATAAACTGACGCAGAGAGTTCGGTTAGAGGTCAATAGACAACGACTAAAAGCTGTTTTTGAACGATTGGAAACTCAAGTCAAAGATGCTTATATTTTGATTTGTGCTGCTTCAGTGTATCGCGCTCCTGTGCAAAAAGAAGGGTGGCTGATGCAATTGGTGAATTTTGTCAAGCGTTTAGAGGATCAGCAGTGTAACGAGGAGCGTAAAGAAAGAGCATTAGATGAATTATGTAATCGTTTTCTAGCTGAAGAATCCGTTAACCACAATAATAAACGCGTTTTGGGACAACATAATTTAGTTCGCAGCGTGGCACTGGAACACTATAAAAATTTATTGCAAAGCATAAAACATTAGAGTAGACCAGTATGACAACTAATTCACAAACCATTGGTCAATTGCTTTTTACCCAATTGAAAATAAATTTAGATGAAGTAACAACTGATCAACTTGCAGATTACACAGCAGTAGAATATTACCTTACTGTTGAGGATGAGCCACCACCTGATGCTGTCAACTTAGAGAAAGTTCGCCGCTATTTGGAAGCGTTTCACCATCTTGGCAAGGTTGAGAACTGGGAAGCATCTGGTAAAGTACTATTAACTCGTCTTGATACTCCAACTAAACAGTTATTACATGATCAGCTAGGTACTTGGGGATACTATAGTGAGCAAGTTCATTTGTATGAACCACTTATAAAAAATTGCGATTTAATCTTGAAAGTTATTGCCTTATACCAATTAAAAATGAATCTGCATATAATGGGGAGAAGCAAACTAGGTAAGTTAACAGAACCATGAGCCGCCCATTTAAAATTGCGATCGCCGAGAGCGAAGAGGAACTGAAAAAACGCCTACAAACAGTGTC
>NZ_JAVRBQ020000014.1:0-27800 GCF_034531215.2 Nostoc sp. ChiSLP03a | reverse complement strand
TCACCCAAGGGCACATCCGGTATTAGCCACCGTTTCCAGTGGTTGTCCCAGACCTAAAGCCAGATTCTCACGCGTTACTCACCCGTCCGCCACTATGTCCGAAGACACCGTTCGACTTGCATGTGTTAAGCATACCGCCAGTGTTCATCCTGAGCCAGGATCAAACTCTCCGTTTTGTTGTGTTTAGAGTTTGTGGCTCCGAAAAAATATTTTCCGGAATCCTGTTATTAATTTTGATTATCCTTTTGGATTTACCAAAAGCAAAATCTTTTGACGAGGATTGGTTTTTTCTTAAGCTTTCAAAGTATTATGTTTTACAGGTTCAGCGGTGGTTTGGCGTCTGTTGCCTTTCCACTTAACTAGATTAACTAGTCATCCCCTAGTTTGTCAAGGGGTAAATTTATTTTTTTTATGAAATGGCAAATCGCTTGCCTGGACTTGCTTTCAGGTTAATAGGTTAAGCAACAGGAGGCAGGCGAGAACGAAGTGGCTAAACCTAAGTGTGTGAATAATGCACGTTGCTTGTTTCTAAATGGGATCTGATACAAGTTAAGTAATTAATGATTATTGAAAAAGGCAGGAGGTAGTCTTGCTGGAGGTATGTATCTTAAATCCAAATGCTCGAATTAATTATATATAAGAGCATAGTTGTTGGAAGCTTGCAGTTTAAGACTCCTATCCTACAGGTGAGGCTATATGGACACTTACGCGATCGCCATCACTACGATCGCGGAGCGTTTGGAGGAGAAGATAGGCGTTACAGTGAATCTAGCGCTGTAGAGAAACTTCAAAATTTATAATGAGTTTTTGATAAACGCTAAAAACTAGACTAGGCAATAAATACAGATGATCCGACCGCGTAAGGTCTTTGCTCAACATTGGCTCAAAAGTGAAAAGGCGCTCGACGCAATTATTAAAGCAGCTGAGTGTACACAAAGCGAACGCGTCCTGGAAATTGGGCCTGGAACCGGGCTTCTGACTCGTCGTTTATTACCCTTAGTGCAATCTCTGGTTGCAGTTGAAATAGACCGCGACTTATGCCAACTGTTATCAAAGCAGCTTGGTAAGACTGAAAATTTTTTACTTTTGCAGGGGGATTTTCTCAGTCTAGATTTACCATCTTATCTGGCAGCCTTTCCCAATTTCCAACAGCTAAATAAGGTAGTAGCCAATATTCCCTATAACATTACAGGGCCAATCATTGAGAAACTACTGGGTACCATCGCTAACCCTAATCCCGAACCATTTGACTCAATAGTGTTGCTGGTACAAAAAGAAGTAGCAGAAAGGTTATATGCTAAAGCAGGCTCAAAAGCTTTTGGGGCGTTGAGTGTGCGGGTACAGTATTTGGCTGAGTGTGAGTTAATCTGCACAGTTCCAGCGGCCGCATTCCATCCACCACCAAAAGTCGATTCAGCAGTGGTGCGATTGCGTCCCCGAAAAATAGAAATACCAGCGCTTAATCCCCGACAGTTAGAGAATTTCTTAAAGTTGGGTTTTGGTGCCAAGCGCAAAATGTTACGAAATAATTTGCAATCTGTTATAGAACGCGATCGCTTGAGCCACTTACTGGAACAATTAAAAATAAATCCCCAAGCTAGAGCCGAAGACCTCAGCGTTCAGCAATGGGTAATTTTAGCAAATGAATTGGGAGTAGAAAGTAGGGAGTAGGGAACAAGGCAGATTTTTCCCATTCCTCCTTCTTTATTCCCCATTTCCCACTCCCCATTACCCCTTATCCCCAGAGGGGGTCCCACCTTCCCCACTCCCATAAAATGCATTCCTACAGCCTAATTGCCCCTGCCAAAATCAACTTATATCTGGAAATCATTGGTAATCGCCCCGATGGTTATCACGAGTTAGCCATGATACTTCAAAGTATCGGACTTGCCGACAGAATTGATGTGCGTCCCATTAGCACTGATACTATTAGGGTTCACTGCAACCACTCACAAGTACCGACAGATAAAAGTAATCTGGCATACCGCGCAGCAGAATTAATGGTGAGGCATTTTCCCGAAGCCTTTGCTAAACATGGAGGTGTAGAGATTACTGTTAATAAGCAGATTCCTGTAGCTGCTGGGTTGGCTGGAGGTTCGACAAATGCAGCAGCTGTGTTGGTAGGGATAGATTTATTATGGAAGTTGGGATTAACTCAGTCAGAGTTAGAAGAGTTGGGAGGTACACTCGGTTCAGATGTACCTTTTTGTGTAGCGGGTGGAACTGCGATCGCAACAGGTAGAGGTGAGCAACTTTCTCCCGTGCCGAGTTTAAATAACATATATATAGTATTGGGGAAATACCGCAGTCTGGAAGTTTCCACCCCTTGGGCATATAAAACTTATCAACAACAGTTTGGTCATTCTTATATTAGAGATAGCGACAACTTGGCAGTGCGCGCTAATGCAGTTCATTCAGGAGCAATAGTAAAAGCTATCCTGGATAAAGATGCCAGAGAAATTGCCCAAAAACTGCACAATGATTTAGAGCGTGTCGTATTGCCAGTCTATCCGCAAGTCTTGCAGTTGCGAGAAACATTTGCAAATCAGGAAGGTGTTTTAGGAACAATGATGTCTGGTTCTGGTCCAACAGTTTTTGCTCTTGTTGAGTCTCAACAGCAGGCAGAAAAAGTGAAACTGCAAGTTAGGGAAGCAATTGTTGATGAAGACTTAGAATTGTTTGTGACTCGGACAATTACACATGGTATTCAGGTGGCATCTTCAGTTTAAATAAATCTTTATTGTTAATCGAGTATGGGCAATAAGCTGATGGATGAGCTTTTAAGTTGCATAGTTCAAATCACCAAAAAAACGCAAAGATGCAATTTAAATGACAAACAATAATTATTCCTAATGCTCCAATCCAAAATCTAACATCTAAAATTTAAATATTATGAATGACCAAAATCTAACGCCGCAAACAAATGCTAAAGAACAGGTGACAGCTAGTCCGTTACGCTGTTTTACTGGGGCGGCGATTTCTGGAGGGATGGCATTTGCAGCCTATTCGCTGATGATTGCGATCGCAACAAATTTTGCTAGTAAACCGATCCATTCAATCAATCCATTGGTGGTGAAGATTTCTTCTGCTGTCCGCACTCTGGTTGTTGGTGTAGTTGCTTTAGGTAGCGGAATTTTTGCTATAGTAGCAATTGGTTTGTTGGCTTTGGGAGTGCAATTATTAGTGCAGCAATTGACGAAGCAAAAAAGTAGTGAAAACTAGTAATTTGCTTTTAATCAGTCATCTAAAAGCACAAGTTTTTCTAATATTCTCCAAGGAGTTGATTTTACTTTTGCCAAATTTCTTTAGCACAAGCAACAGGCGCAGATGCAGTGCTACTGGTTCCAGTAATTCTCTAGTTTATTGTATCCCTAATGTTGTCAAACATAGCTCCTTGAATAGTAGATGTTGTAATTTTAGTGGATAGTATAAAATTTGACTTTAAAACATTTTGGGTTGACACTTTATAGACTGGCTTAATATTGACGAATTCATGCGGAATTGATACCAACAACACTGAAATAGATAACAATATAATTTATAAGCAAAATTTATGAACACAATCAAGAGATATTTTTTACCCCCTATTTTTGTGACAATGGTTGTGAGCCTCAGTAGTTGTAGTTCTAACCCTACCGCAGGTAATATTGACAGCGCAACTTCATACCCTACCACAGCACCAGCACCGACGAATAGCCTACCTTCTCAGGCTCCCAGCCAAATTCCTAGCGTAGCTCAGTTGAGAGAAAAATCTCCTAATCAAGAATCTTCTAAGGAAAATACGCCTTCATCACCAACTTCTAAGGTTGCCACTAGCAAAACTACTAACGTAACACTATACACAAGTGATACCCAGTGTCAAAAACTAATTCCAGAAAAGGTTTCAGTACCAGCCGAGGAACCAGTGACAAATGTCGTAAGTAAAATCTTAGAAAAACGAGATACAAGCGACTTTAGCTTGTCTGGGTATCGTGTCAACATCAAAAATGGCATTGCTACAGTTGATTTACGAATATCTCCTGAGTCAAAGCGGCAAATAAGTTCTCTTTCTAGTTGCGAACAGTTTGCTCTGTTTGGCAGTCTCCGCAAAACCTTAACGAGTAATGCTCAATGGAATATTAAAGAGGTTCGCTTCACGGAGCGAGGCGAGGAAATTGTTCTTTAGTTAAATATTGTAATAAGTGCCGTCATCAGCTAGCTAAAAAAATTTCCTAATCTGAACAGCTACAAGACTCATGCATCAGTAGTTGTCAAAATAGTGTATTTTCTAGCCAATTGAAAACAGCTGTAAATAGTGGTATGCTTAATTTTAGGCATAAGTTTATGTTAGCAATTTGCGGGTGTAATTCAGTGGTAGAATGTCATCTTCCCATGGTGAACGTCGTGGGTTCGAGTCCCATCGCCCGCTTTAAAATGTGTAACTTTTAGCCAGTAGTGCGATCGCTATTTTCCTGAAATAGGAAAAACCCTGACATAGTAAGTATTATGTCAGGGTTTTAGGTATTTGAAATGCTGTAGCAGTATTTTGTTAAATTGACAAATAATTAGTTAATGTACAATTCATCCTTTATACTTCAATCGGTATTTTACTTACCCGCCTAAAGTCCGCGTATAAATTACCTGACCTTGGGAATCATAAAGAAAAAGGGATAGATTGGCATTTTCACCAATTACAGCTAGGGCTTCGCGTAAGATTTGCAAGTGATTGGTAACATCAACAGCAGTATTCGAATTCTGAGAATAAGGACTAGCCAAGTTATTTTGTCTTATTTGGTCATACTCAGAAGTTAGTCGGACAATAATTTCTGCATTGTCTATGCTAAAGGTGCAAATCCGAATTCCATTAATGCAAGTCTTATCTAAGTCAGTGCGGGTTTGTTGCAAACTACTAACAACTTGTACTTTTTCTTGTGCTTGTTTGAGCGCAGATGAATAGGGTTTGCTCAGAGACTGAGCCTGAGTGTAGTACAAGCTATCTTGGGGAACTTTTTTAGCAGTTTGCAAAGCCTGCTCCCAATATATCGCCGCTGCTTGCCATTGTTTTTGTTGTTCATAAACTTTGGCTTGCTTGGCAGTGGTAAGGGCCTGTTGGTAGGTTTTAACAGCTAATTGTTCTTTAGTAGCGCGATCGCGTACTAATACTAACTTAGGTTTATAATCTAGCAACAGCTTTTGGGCTTCTTGATATCCAACGCTATTTCGGGGAATCGTATTCAAGGCATTAATTACCACCAGCCAAGTAGATTGCGCCTTTTGCCAGTCATTCAAGGATTTAGCAGCAGCTTCTTGCTTCTCGGCTGCAACAGCTACACCTTTTGCCATTGTTAGTTTTTTCAGCCATTTTTCCTCAATAAATATCTGTTGATTTACAGCGTGCAAACGAACACGATAATTCAGTAATTTACCCTGCACCAGCCCATAGAGTTCACTACTAGAACTTATACTTTCTAGTGGCGCTATAGCCTGTCGCCATAAGTGTTGCCTAGTTTGTAATTCCTCTAAGCTAGATGCTGGAGTTTGAACTTTTTGTGTCGCCAAAGATGCCGTTTGCAAAGCTTTGACCACCCGATCGATTTTTTGCGATCGCCCTGATAAACTTGCTTTTAGTTCCTGTGACAGCTGGTAACGAGGCGACCAACTAGGAATTACATTCAGGTCTGTGCTGGCTGCTGCAAGTTGCTGTTGTAGAGCAACTAATTCTTTTTCAGACTTGGCGCGGCGCATTAGTTGTGGAGATTTTGTTTTTACTTGCTCGGCGTTTTGTATTTCCTTACACTCAGACATCACGCAAGGGCGAGTCAATAAGTAAGCACCACCGCCTAAAACTATAATTCCCACCAACGCTGCACCCAAGAGGATAGGTTTGACCTGGAATCCTGGCTTTGAAGCCGAGAAATTCGGCACATCTGCAAACGGGTCAAACAGTTCTTCTTCTTTTTCTTCTTCGCTCTCATTGATTAATGGAGAATATGTCAGAGATGATGAGGGGAATATTACTTCCTCATCTTTTTGTACTTCCTCATCTCCCTCTGCTACCCATCCCCCCGTCGGCTTCAACGCCAAGAAACATTTAGCATAAGGGAGTTGTTCGCCAAAAACTCTCAAAAAACATTGCACCCGTTGCTTTTTGTGGGGTGCTAGAGACTGAAGTACCTCCTCAATAACTGCAAAAATTAGTTGAGCGTCAACGATTACATCTGACGCGTGTTGCGTTAAAATCATTAGCTCGCCTTTATTGACGACGCATTTAACCTCGAAGACTTCAGCGGTTGAGACTTCTACAAGTAATTGTTCTTGCAAAGTTTTGGCTAAAAGCTGTAAATCTTCTTGCTGGACTGCTACTTTCATACAGCTTTCCCGCTGAACTTCTATATTGTTTTGATTATCTTTAAGGGGATGAAATGAACTTTTTAGGTTTGTTGAATGCAAATGCACAGTTTAACCAACCACAGCCTGAGAATCTGAACGACCAACTTTCTAACACAAATTCTGATTTTTCACCAAAAATTAAAAAAGTAGTTATTGTTCGTGGCGATACATTTTTACAGTGCTAGATGCAAAATTAAATAATCTGTCTTCAGGTATAAATTAGAAATAAAAAATGGGAATAATAAAGAATTTGGGTATTTTCACTGCATTAGTTTGCGATAATTAAATTCACAAAAGCTACTGCTTTGCGAAATGCTAGTTGCAAACAATTGTTGCCAAATTATCTCAAGGTTAAGAAAACGATGCTATGTCAGAGGGTTTTGACAAAAAAGCTAGTTATCTTCTATGCTGGAAAACTTGCTGAAAAGATTAATTATGTGTTGGGCTGCTGGCACAAACAAGTTGACTATCAAAATTAATATGCTTCATTTGCTGAATTCGATAAAATTGATCCGTGAAAAATAAGTTTTTCTAGCTGCAAAAAGGTTAATTCTGCAATAAAGGTGCTGCAAAATATCAAGACAGGAATAACCAAAATCTTGGAAAGTGTCAATACAAGGTGTATCAATGGATTTATTAGAGTACCAAGTTAAAGAATGGTTTGCGAAGATAGGCATCCCGGTATTGCCTTCCCAACGAATTGACCATCCTACAGATTTGAAACGGTTAAAAATTCGCTTTCCAATTGTACTGAAATCTCAAGTCCACGGAGCGGAACGGGCAAAAGCGGGTGGAGTCAGATTTGCCCAAACCACTATCGATGCGATCGCAGCTGCTCAAAATATCTTTAGTTTACCAATATGGGGCGAATTGCCGGAAGTTGTACTGGCAGAATCTAGATACGACGCTAACCAAGAATTTTATCTAGCAGTGGTTTTAGACACAGCTGCCTGTCGACCGGTACTTTTAGGTTGCAAAGAAGCAGATATCGATTGGGAATCGGCTGGGGAAAGAATGCACTACGTTGTCGTGGAACAGGAATTCTCACCATTTTATGCGCGACGATTGGCTTTGAAAATGGGTTTGCAAGGAACGCTGATGCAGTCAGTAAGCAGCGTTGTGGAAAAGATGTACCACTTATTTGTCCAAAAAGACCTGGATTTAATCGAAATTAATCCCTTGGCAGTCAGTACTACTAGTCAAGTTATGGCTCTTAATGGTAAAGTCAGGGTCAACGAACGGTCGATCAAGCGTCATCCCGATTTTGCCGAGATGGCAGCAAAAATTATCAGTC
Source organism: Nostoc sp. ChiSLP03a (assembly GCF_034531215.2). Lineage (NCBI taxonomy): Bacteria > Bacillati > Cyanobacteriota > Cyanophyceae > Nostocales > Nostocaceae > Nostoc > Nostoc sp. ChiSLP03a. The sequence goes on along the minus strand of NZ_JAVRBQ020000014.1, from coordinate 20,137 downwards.
GTCATACCACTACTGAAATCAACGGTATTTTGGGTGACTGGGATGGTGTGCAAATGCATGGAAAAATCGGTATTTTAGGTAACGGTACTGGTTCAGTGATGGCAACTTTAGATTTAGTTGCAAATGCTGGTGGCAATCCAGGTTTTTGTTTGAATCTACGTCATGCTTTCCTTACAGATACTACACCAACTACCTTCCGCGATCGCCTAGAAACAGGTTTGAAAATGCTGGAGGCTGATAAAAGCATTCAAGTAATACTAATTAACTTTCTAGGTAGCATTCCGCAAACTGAGGAAGTGGCTGAAGTTATAGCTAGAGTTGTGCAGCAAGACGACAGCGAACTTCAATCACAGGTTGTACGTTCTAATGGTAATAAAGTTCGGCGAGAGCTTAATTTTCCATCCTTAGTTGTCCGTCTTGCTGGCTCTGAATTTAACACTGCGAGAAAATATTTGACAACACTAAAAACCCGCACCGATGCGCTTGTCGTGGTAGAAAATTTAGATGAGGCAGTGGCAGCAGCAGTTCTCCTTGCTAAACCAACGGTTATTAACAATTCAAAATTCAAAATTCAAAATTCAAAATCAAAGACATTTTCAGACGGGGATTTAAACCCCGACTGAAACTGACCAAAGGCTGAGTAGCTTGGACTTTGCGCTACGTGTTCTGGTTGGGGTCTTAAACACGAGTGATTTACGATAAAAGATAGTGAATGTTATTTTGTTCCAATTCAAGAATCAAAAATTATTAATTTTTACCGTCGGGTATAAATTGTTGAATTTGATGCTCAAATCAAGTATAGCTTTGCTTTTTGGGACTAAATTATATAGTACATTCAAACTGGATATTCCGATCTAGAGGTGCGTTTTCTCACTTTTGGAATACTTAGCTTCCAGACTAATTTTTGGAATTTCAGTAAAAATTGAATCAATAGGACACTGTAAATGTGTCGTTTCTATGCTCAGTGGTTGAAGGCACTGATTGCCAAACTTAAGGTAATTTTTTATGAATCTAACGCCAGAAAGTAAAGTCTTAATTCAAGGCTTTTGTGAATTTATATCAGGCACTCATGTTGCTCAAATGAAAGCTTATGGCACAAATTTAGTAGCTGGTGTCAATCCTGGATGCGGCGGACAGGAACTGCATGGACTGCCAGTATTTGATTTAGTAGAGGAGGTAATAGAACAATTTGGGGCAATTGACACGACAATTATTTGTGTAGACCCTTACGACGTATTGGATGCGGCATTAGAAGCGATCGCATCTAATATTCGCCAGATTATTATTATTACTGCTGGTGTGCCGCCTTTGGATATGGTGCAATTACTCCGCAAAGCCGAAGCTTGTGAAACTTTGGTAATCGGGCCGAATAGTCCGGGGATCATTGTACCGGGAAAAATTCTCTTAGGAACTCAACCCAGCGAATTTTATACCCCTGGAACAGTGGGGATCGTTAGTCGTAGCAGTACCCTCACCTACGAAATTGCCTACGAATTAACAAAAGCAGGTTTAGGGCAGTCGATTAGTGTCAGTATTGGTAGTGATGCGATCGTTGGTTCCTCATTTTTGCAATGGCTGCAAATTCTCGATGAGGATGAAACCACACAAGCGATCGTTTTAGTTGGTCAACCTGGTGGTGGTAGTGAAGAAGCAGCAGCGCGGTATATTGCTGAAGCAATTGATAAACCAGTAATTGCCTACATTGCAGGAAGACTTGCACCACCAGGAAAAACTTGGCGTCAAACTGGGACTTTAGCAACAGTTATCGGACGCGATCCTGACTTTGGCACAGCCCAAAGTAAATTAGCTGCTTTAAAAGAAGCGGAAGTAACAGTAGCTGAACGTCCTTCTCAAATTCCAGAATTATTGAGAAAGGAGATTAACTAATTACTAATTCGTAATTCAATTTTTAACTACGAATTACGAATTACGTAGCTTGCTTCTCGCCTTTGGCGAGTATTACGAATTATTTTAATGAGCGATTTTGAGGGAATAAGTAGGCGATCGCAGCATAACCCGAAGCACTGAGTAAACTAACCAAAAAAGCAGCCAAAATAAAAGTAGACATAATGTTACACTCTATGCATTTCTAAAATCCTGGCATTCGTCAACGAGCTAGAATTTTGGATACTTTCAAATTAGCAATTGGGTATGACACAGCCATGACTAGCTTGTGTCAATTCCTTGGAATTGAAGGTTTTGTCTCAAGCCAAAGGCAGAAAAAATCGAAACGTACTACCAACTCCCAATTCGCTTTCTACCTGAATTTGACCGGCTTGTAATTCAATCAAACGACGGGAAATAGTTAAACCAATACCAGTACCTCCCGAATGGCGATCGCGCGATTGATCGGCTCGCCAGAAGCGCTCAAACACATGAGGCAAATTTTCTGGAGCGATACCAATGCCTGTATCACTTACCGCAATCGAGAGTTGAGATGCGTCAATCCCAACAGTAATGGTAATTGAACCTTCGTTAGTGTAACGAACTGCATTACCTAGCAGATTAACTAGCACCTGTTCTGTACGGTCAACATCTGCCAATACAGGAGGTAGCACAGATGGACATTTCAAGAGCATAACTGGCCCATCTTCTAATAATTGGTCGGAAAATTTCTCCACTAATGACTCTAACAACGGACGCAAATTTACCCGTTGGATATTAATTGGTAGATAACCAGCTTCTGCTTTGGATAGTTCTTGTAAATCGTTCACCAACCGCTCTAAGCGTCGAGTTTCTTTCGCTAAACGCCGATAGATTTCAGGAGACGCTTCAATTTCCCCATCAGCCAGTTCTTCCAAATAACCGCGCACTACAGTTAATGGTGTTCGGAGTTCATGGGTCATATCTCCAATCACTTCTCGCCGTCGCGCTTCTACGCCTTCTAAACTGGCAGCCATGCGGTTGAAACTACTGCTCAATCCACTAAGTTCTGGAATGTCAGACACAGGTAGTCGTGCATCCATTTGACCAGCAGCAAATTTTTGGGTAATTTGTTCCATCTCGGTCAATCGCTGCATAATTCGTCTGGACACCCAGTAACTCAATCCTCCGGCGGCGGTAGTACCCACTAAGACTGACCAAAGAGTGCTGCGCTGCCAAGCAAGTTCAAATCCTGTCACCAATTCCGCACGGACATCGATTAAGTCGAACCCCTGATTTTCTAATCCTTCCAAATGCAAGACAAACAAGCGGGGGGAAGAGATTTTGCTGATGCTCACCAGACTAGCTACCCCCACAATCATCACTACTAAGTGGGAGAAAAATAGCCGCCCTCTCAGCCCCATCTTCATAACATTTATGCCACCAGAGGATCTTCAAATTTATAGCCAACCCCAACAACAGTTTTAATAAAAGTCGGATTTGCCGGATCGGGTTCAATCTTTTTTCGCAACCGCGCTACATGAGTATCTACCACTCGTTCATCGCCAAAAAAATTATCTCCCCAAAGTTTATCAATTAGTTGGGTACGGTTCCAAACTCGACCAGGATTACTGACAAAGGTGGTTAGCAAGTTAAATTCTAGGGTAGTTAAGTCCAAAATTTCAACTTCTTGAGAATTTGTCTGGCGACTGGCAGTACGCTGGTCTACATCGACAATAAAGTGTTGGGTACGATTGACTTGATGTTGTCCTCCTTGGCGGAGGCTACGCCGTAATAATGCCCGCACCCTAGCTACTAACTCTCTGGGGCTAAAGGGTTTGACCATATAATCATCAGCACCAGTAGACAGACCAATGACGCGATCGATTTCTTCACCCTTAGCAGTAAGCATTAAAATGTAAGGATCTTTAGCACCTGGTTTCTGGCGAATTCGGGCACAAACTTCCAACCCATCCAAACCAGGGATCATTAAATCTAGAATGATTAAATCCGGTGGTTGCTCTTGAAACATCCGCAAAGCATTCATGCCATCGCGGCTAGTGCGACAAAAAAATCCTTCTTTTTCTAAAGAGAGTTCGATTAAACGAGCAATTTCTGGCTCATCTTCAACTATTAAAATATCCATCTGAAATATAAGATCGAGCAAAATGGGCACAGCAAAGACAATACGGTTCGGTTAACATATTTGTCTCTTGAAGATCCCCCCAACTCCCTTAAAAAAGGGGCTTTTTCTCCTCTTTCCCCCCTTTTTAAGGGGGTCGCCACAGGCGGGGGGATCTTATCCGAACCGTATTGAGAGCAAAGACATGAAGACACTGAGATATTTTTTATGCGTCCCTGTGTCTCCCACTCTTTGCCTCTTTTTAATTAAAGGTTTGAATTTGACGCTGTGCGATAACTATAGCCAAGATTAGAATCTTTTTGAATGTGTGTTTTAATACTATCGAGGTCAATAAAGCAGTCAGCAACATCAATCAAACTTTCACTAGTGGTTGTTTGCAGACTAACTACTTCCACCCGAACCCCCATTCTGCTGACAGCGTTCACAGCATAAGCTAAATCTCCATCGCCACTGACTAAGACCGCTGTATCATAATAAGGAGCTAAAGTTATCATATCTACAGCAATTTCTACGTTCAGATTTGATTTTTTGAAATTCTCTGCTGGTACAACGAGTTCCTTTGCTACTACGCGATAGCCATTGCGACGCATCCACAAGAGAAAACCCTGTTGCTTTTCATTACTGATATCAACCCCAGTATAGAAAAAAGCACGCAACAATCTGGAACCACTAGTTAAATGACAAAGCAATTTAACGTAGTCAATTTCTATGCCGAGTTGTAAGGCTGTATGGAACAGGCTTAAGCCATCAATAAAAATAGCAACTCGACCACGATTTAAGTTATTCAAAATCGAACTATCAGGTGCAGGATCTCGCATCTTGGTATCTTTACCTTTGACAGCAGTATCGCTCAAATTTTGCCCTTGCCAATGTGGTTTCGCTTTGAGTACTTTAGATTCCTTAAATTCATTTCTTTGTTTGCTAAAATTAGTTATAATCATTGATACCTCTGATTTTAAAGCTGTAAAGAAATTTGACTAAATTTTCTATAGTATAGTCTGTGCTTGATTTATAACCTAGCAGGTAATGGTCTTAAGTCACTATATGCAGATAAAATTAACTAGTGTTAGACAAGATTAAAAATAGACAGCGCAAGGTTTCCACTATTGTTATGGTTGATTTAACGAGATATTGCTTCTGCCCACAGATATGTTAATCTTTACCCACCCAGACAGCAAGAGTTTCGAGAAAATAAATCTTTTTGTCAGGGTAAGGACTGTTTGTTAAGTCTGTATTGCACTCAACCTAGAAGCACTACATCTATAATTGGGTAGACATGAACTGTAAGACCTGTAATAGGGGCAACCCGATATAGGGAAATTCCGCATAATAATCCCACGGCTTTTAGGGAAAATGAGCGTAGCAATATTTACGCAGCCGTGGGTGTGTCAAGGAGTTAGAAGCATTAATAATGTAATATTGCGATGCGATCGCACCTCAAAAGGTAACTTAAAAGGTAAGTTGCTTTAATTTATCTAAGAGCCAAATCAGAAGGACAGGAGATTTATTACTCTCTTGTCCCCCTGTCTTCTTAACGCACGCCAGCGGTTTCTAAAGACAAATCTTGAAACATGGGTGTGCTGAGATAGCGTTCGCCAAAGGAAGGCTGAATCATGACGATTAAACGTCCGGCATTTTCTTTTCGTTTACCGACTTGAATTGCAGCGCACAAAGCTGCACCAGAGGATATCCCAGATAATAAGCCTTCTTCTTTTGCCAAACGTCGCCCATAAGCGATCGCTTGTTCATCGCTGACTCTAATTACTTCATCAACCAATTCTAAACGGAGGACATCTGGGATAAATCCAGCCCCAATACCTTGAATTTTATGTGGCCCAGCTTCACCACCAGAGAGGACTGGGCTATTGCTAGGTTCAACTGCGATCGCTTTAAAAGTCGGTTTGCGCTGTTTGAGTACTTCTGCAATCCCAGTAATCGTCCCACCAGTACCTACCCCAGCAATGACGATATCTACTTCCCCGTCTGTATCTGTCCAAATTTCTTCAGCGGTGGTTTCCTGGTGAACTTTGGGATTCGCAGGGTTGCGGAACTGTTGCAGCATAAAAGCATCAGGAGTCTTAGCCACAATTTCTTCGGCTTTGCGAATTGCTCCCCGCATACCCTCAGTTCCTGGTGTCAACTCCAAAGATGCACCATAAGCTCTAAGCATAGCGCGTCGTTCTTGGCTCATTGTCTCCGGCATGGTCAAAATCAAACGGTAGCCACGCGCTGCTGCTACCATTGCTAGAGCAATACCTGTATTACCTGAAGTAGGCTCAACTAAAATGGTCTTTCCTGGGGAAATTGAGCCAGCAGCTTCCGCCGAGAGTACCATACTTAACCCAATGCGGTCTTTCACCGAAGCCGCTGGGTTCATCCCTTCTAATTTAACAACTATTCTTGCTACTACTCCCTCAGCTTGAGGAATCTTGTTCAGTTGAACTAAAGGAGTTCGTCCAATTAGTTCTGTTATGTCTTGAGCAATCCGCATTCTTTAACCCCTAAAATCCTAAATCTTAAGTACAGAGTATTTACTTATAACAATAAGCTTTGATGTATTTATTTTGCCGTTTAATGTCAATGAGTCCATATACTATACATTCTAACTAAACCACAAAAGATGAAGGTTTAGGAAGAACTTTTATGAGATATTCCCATTAATTCTCACTTTATTAAGAGGCTAGCTTACCATTCTTCTAGTTTAGCATTTGGAATTGCTGACTATTGTCCTTGGGTTGAGATTCAATTTTTATAATTCTGTATATATGAATAATTTTTACATTATTTTCTATTTATTCTGGAAATCTAATTTACTTTCAAAATATTTAATTGCTTTTATTAATTTATTAGTCTATCTTTATCGAGAGACATTAATATTTTCTTTTGAGTGCAGATTTTGTCAATCCCAAATTGCATCTAAAACAGTCTTTAACCATTGCCTACATTGCTTTGAGATTGAGTGCAAAAACCCCAGAACCCCACCTCGAAAATACTAGAACCCCGTCCAAAAAACACTAGCACCCATACCCCAATGAATTTTTATAAGACTTATCAGGTATGAATTACAGGCTTTGAGTACTATTCTAATGAATTTAATAATTTTAACAGGGCTGGGGTAAACTGTTTGGTGGAGAGCGGCTGATATAAATCGTATAGGATTTACGCAGAGATTCCCCTCTACCCCCCAACATTCCTGAGCGAAAGCTTAGTGAACTAGGGGGGACTTCTTAATCTCCCTTTTGAGAGTAAGATGAAACCAGATTCACGAATCAAGTGCGTTCTTTCTGACTGAATAATCCTATATTTTGTAAAAATGGTGGTAAGTTTTTATTAGTCAGTAGTCAGTAGTGACGAGAAAAATAACTGACAACTAATCATTGTAAAAGTTACCAACTACACATATTTTAATATCAAAACTGTTTGAGAGGTAGAAATTATATACCTACTTTAGATAAACAGCAAAAGATATTTTCTTACTGGGTGCATACTACCTAGCAAGGGAGAGCCAAGATGAAAGCCAAACTTTTTAATGTTCTCACAGTTTGCGTCGTTACCTTAGCAGTGCTTTCACCAGGACTAGTAGTATTTGGCATAATTTGGGAGCGACATCTAGAGTTAGTAAAACCTCAGAATTTCGCTTACGAAGTTAACAACACAACTACAGATGCTCCCGCCTTGGCTCCCCAGAAAGAGGGTACACATTCCCCTCAGACTAGCATTCAATCCTTCGATCGCAATGTGGTTCATCAAATGCTAACTGTTGCTGAACAATATAAATTTGCCACTATCCTGCAATGGTTCTTCTTGTTAACCCCCATTTGTGTTGGGTTAGGGATTCTCTTTTACGACAGATATCTGGTTCATCGCGCTGCTGTTTTAAAAGAACAAGTTGAAATGTTGGAAAGGCTGTGGCGCCAAAGTATCGAACAGTAACTTATTCACAATTTACTAAAATCAAGAAAATTACCATGACAGAGCAAGAACAACGCCAAAGCTTGTATTTTAATCTGATTGATGAGTTACTTAAATGTCCGAATGGTCAAGAACCAGAAATTTTGGAAGCTAAACCCGAATTGATTGATTCCGGTTTAGTAGAAACAATGTTACAAGTAGCTACTATGTTTGCTCATGAAGGCAATCAAGATGGTGCCCAATTTTTATTTTTTGTGGCACGTGAGCTAGCGAAAGAATTAGGTTTATACCCAGAAGTTCCCAGTACTGAAGTTGCAAATACTGAAGTTGCAAATAAGGAGTAAAAATGCTGTTGACTTCGACGGATGCGGGACAAATAGCTTTAGAACTGCTCATGGCAGACTGGAATATTTCAGAAGAAAACAGAGAGTGGTTTACAATCTTTAACTCTCGTCTGATTGGCGAGAGTTGGTACACTGTGGAACTAGGTATAGAAGGATTTCCCGATCGGTGGTTTATTCAAGTATATGACACTGGAGCGTGCGATCCAAACTATACATTTATTTCACCAATCCGTGGTTATGAAGGATTTACGGACTTTATAAATGTACCGGAAATCATAGCAGAGGTCTTAGTTTGTGAACGCAATGCTCGCTAATAATTAAAATTCAAAACTTGGAATTCAACATCATAGTATTAGGGAGCATTGCGTTCACAAATATACCTGGCGATTAGGAAAATCCAAGAAAAAAATTATCCAATATTGTGGGGTGGGCATCTTGTCCGCCATATAAACTGGGCGGGCTTTTCAGCCTAACCCACATGAGTTAATTGTATAAAAATGCTTTACGCAGATTTGAGGTGATGCCAAATGAGGCACACCTCTTTTTTTATGTCATATTTAAGCTTTTATTTAATCTTAATCAGCTATTTTGTCATATTTAATTGATAAAATTATGTTATATTAAATAGCGTGATAGACGCTACAGAAATATCAGTTCCAATGATTGCTGAAGATATCTTAGCCAAAGAATTCACAAGAGTCGTCAACCATTACTACCCGCAAGTTGGAGAATTGCTGGATGGGTGTTATGTGAAAGTCATCACCTGTTTTTGGGGACGACCTGCTAGACGTTTGCAATATATAGGAATTTATTGCTCTGACGAAATGATTTCCTGCGTGCAAGCTCAAAAAGAAATACTCAGAGAAGTAGCAGACAACATGGGTTTAATCCAGGTTGTTTGTATGAATGCCAAGCGATTGTTGCGCGATCCGATGTCGAAGGTCAAAGAGAACAACCCACGTCTATGGTTGGAGTTGCAGTGGGTTGCAACTTAGTGATTCATCGCATTAATTGAGAGGGGTAAATTCTTTTGTAGAGAGGACTTTATTCCTCAAATATTTAAGCATGCTTTGTGCTTACTACAAACCTATCGACCACTAGAATAACCAGCACCTACGGTGAATACAAAGTATCAACGCAAGTAATGAAAACTGGAATTTTCTGCAATTACGATAATTTTCACCAAGATGCTCGTCGTGCCATCTTTGAGCAAGTTGCACTGGTAAAACAGGCAGAAAGCTTAGGTTTTGAGGAAGCGTGGGTTAGCGAACACCATTTTAGTGAATCTAATCTCAGCCCGTCCATGTTGGTGCTAATGGCACATTTGGCGGGATTGACTTCAACTATTCAATTAGGCACTGCGGCAGTGTTGCTGCCATTCCATAACCCGATTCGGGTGGCGGAAGATATTGCCACTTTGGATAATCTGTGTAATGGACGATTATTATTTGGAGTTGCTAAAGGCGGCCCCTTTCCTCAACAAAACAAGCATTTTGCGACCCTCCCAAGTGAATCCCGTCCCAAGATGCTAGAGGCGATCGCACTGATTCAAAAGCTCTTATATGAAACTGATGTATCATTTAATGGGCGATATTATCAATGCGATCGCTTAACGATTTACCCGAAACCATTGCAAAGTCAAATACCAGTGTATATTGCCACTGGTGGTGATGATGGTATCGAGCTTGCTGCTAAACATTCCTTCAGCTTGATGGGTGGGCCGCCATTTTCTCTAGAGAGATTGAAGGATACTGTTGCTAAATATCGAGCCTTAAATTCTAGTGGTGCGGAAAAATTAGTGCTGGCACGCTTCTTTTTTATTGGCAAAACATTTGACGAGGCGGTGAGTGAAGCGTTACCTTTCGTTCGCAAATTTAGCCAAAAAATGAAAGCTAATTCGGCTGAATTATTGCAGAATAATCCGAATCCCAACCAAAAACCATTCGATCGCACAAATATTTGTTTCGATGAAGATTATTTGATTGAGAACTCAATTATCGGTGATGTGGAGACTTGTCGAGACAAAATCAAGAAATTTCAGGACGAATTAAATTTAGGTACGCTAGCACTCAAACCCTCGTCTGCGGATTTGCAAAAAAACCTAGAGAGTTTGACGCGCTACAACCAAGAGGTGCGAAATTATGTCTTCTAAACTATACCTGCTTCCTCCCGATGATTTACCTCCCGCTGAGGTAACAAAACAGGATGGAATGCTGCAAATGGAGTTAGAACAGTCTGCTGGTAGATGCTTTTATCTAGCCTGCGATCGCATTACGCGAGTACTGTTATCTAATTGTCAGTGGTATCTGACAACAAATGCTAACATCCTCACATTAATTATTGATTGCCCTGACTTAGTATCTTACTGGCATATCGTCAGCAATATTCCCCAGTTGGGTAATAGGTTAGAGCGATTTGCTGCCAATGGCAAAATTCGCGTTTATCCGCCATTTGGCAAAGGAACGCCGTTTGAAATCAGCGTAAATGAAATATCAGCTTATCGAGATTGGCTTTGAGGTAAATAGAAACTGGGAATCATCCTTATCGCTGTCTAACACCCTGTACTTTTAAAGTGCAGGGTATTGTATTTTATGAGAAATAAAATTTATTTTTTTATTGAATGCAGTTAGTTATTAAGTTATAAATAACTACTGTAATTTGGGTTTGTTTTTGTATTTTTAGACGGAAATATTTAGGCGATCGCAATGTCCATGCTCATACCACTTTGAAAAAAGTATGTGACAGATATATACTCTCAAATCTTTATTTTGCCTGGCTTTCTTAATTTTGAATTTTGAATTGGTATTAGTATTAGTGGTAGTCTAAATAAAAGTGCAATAGTGCTTATCTAAACTTATCTACTTGCTTATGTCCAAACCTGCTGATATCAGCACTAAACGCCTAATCAGTCTTGCTCCCGATAACTGGGTAAAATGGGTAACACAAATTCCCGATGTTATTGTAAGTGAAATTCTCAACTCAGAATTTCAGTGGGTTAGTAGACAAAGCGATGTACTTATCCGTGTCGAGAATCCGCAGTATGGAAAATTTCTAGTTGTCAATGAATTACAACTGCGCTATAAACCGGAAATGCCACGACGGATGCGTGCTTATGCAGCTCTAGCTGAAGAAAAATATAATTTACCTACCTATCCGGTATTAATCAACATTCTTAAAGGAACTAACACAGAAATACCTACAACATATACATCAAATGTTGCAGGTTTAAGAGCAACTCAAGATTATCGGGTGATTAACCTATGGGAAGTTGATGTAAATACTGTCTTTGAGACACCATTACCATCCTTAATTCCATTTGTACCCATCCTCAAAGGGGGTGAAAACGAGGTTGTAATTCGAGAAGCCTTGCAAATTCTGCGTCAGGATGAACAATTAAATCAACTTGAAACAGTTTTGGCTTTTTTTGCTACGTTTGTAATAGAGAGTGCCCTAGTCCAAGAAATCATGAGGTGGGATATGGCTGTGTTGCGTGAGTCGCCTTGGTATCAAGAAATTTTACGTGAAGGAGAAGCACGCGGGGAGGCACGCGGACGACGAGAGGAATTATATTCAGGTATTGAATTGGCACTGGAGATTAAATTTGGGACTCCTGGCTTAGATTTAATGCCAATCATTTACCAAATCACAGATTTACAGCGATTAAAAGTGATTCAACAGGCGATCAAAACCCTAAATACAGTTGAGGAACTACAGCGACTTTGTGATTGATTTACTGATAAAAAAACTTGTTATAAAAAATACTTCCAGTTTTGATGAACTTCCAGAAGGATTTCGTAAGTCACTGACTTAATTTGACAGGTTTTAGTTTAAACGCAGAGGTACGCTAAGGAAAGCGTAGAGGGGCGCAGAGTTTTTACTATAATGATGCAGTTAGCCACGCATACCAATTTTCTAACCCAGTACCAGTAGTTGCAGAAACCTGAAAAATCTGAATTTTGGAATTTACTTCTTTAGCATAAGCTATGCACTTTTGAACATCAAAATCTACATAAGGTAGCAAATCAATTTTGGTGAGAATCATGATATCACTAGCACGGAAGATGTGTGGGTATTTTAGCGGCTTATCTTCTCCCTCTGTAACGGAGAGAATCACAACTTTTGCATTTTCTCCTAAATCAAATAAGGCTGGACAAACCAAATTTCCGACATTTTCAATCATCACAACTGAGTTTAATGGCGGATTCAGTTGTTGTAAACCCCTGTCTATCATTGATGCATCTAAATGACAGCCTGTTCCAGTGTTAATTTGGATGACTTTAGAACCTGTTTCTTTAATTTTTTTGGCATCGTTAGCAGTTTCTTGGTCGCCTTCAACGACACTAATAAATAATTGATGCTTTAAATCATTGATAGTTCGTGTCAAAAGAGTTGTTTTTCCTGCACCGGGAGAACTCATTAAATTTAAAGCGAGAATATTTCGACCTTTAAACCATCCTCGATTTTGGGCTGCTATTAGGTTATTTTTTGATAAAATATCCTGTTCTAAAGATATGGTTGTGTTGTGTATTTTGGCATGAATTTCAGGTGCTTCTATATGAGTGTCATGACTGTGGGAGTGAGTAATGACAGTACCATCTGGTAAAGTATGAGTATGATGATGGTGGTGATGATGTTCAGCTTCACTTGTTTCTAGATTGGTAATTTTAGTTTCGCCATCATCAGAACAACCGCAGGTTACACACATAATTCCTCTATTTCTATTTCTTTAATTTTAAGTTCTTCACCAGTAATTAAATCTAATTGCACATTACCGCAATTACAGATTCCAAACGGTTTATCTAAATAAACTTCTGCACCGCATTGACGACATTTTGCTAAACCGGGAATTTCTAAAATTTCTAATTTTGCCTCTGCTAAAACTGTTCCTTGAGTGCAAATATCAAAACAAAATCGGATAGCATCGGGCATAATGGCTGAAAGTTTGCCGATTTCTAATAAAACTCGCTGCACTTTTGCGCCTTTGGCGTGTTCAGTCACAATTGCCACAATATTTTGAGTAATTCCAAATTCGTGCATATTATAAAATCTATTAAAGATTAACAAATTCGTGGTAATTGGTCGCCTACTAACATATCAACAATCCTTTCAGCACCAAAAACTGTTTTTAATAATACGATACCTGGGGGTGAGGTAATAACTTCGCCAATAATACAAGCATGTTTGCCTGCTGGGTGGGATTTCATAGCTGATAAAACATTTTCAGCATTCTTTTTTGGAACCACCACAACTAACTTACCTTCATTAGCTAAATACAACGGGTCTAAACCGAGAACTTCGCAAACTCCGTTGACTTCTTCACGCACTGGGATAGATTCTTCAAAGAGACGAATTCCCACATTGGAACTGAGGGCGAATTCATTTAAGACTGTAGCTAAACCACCGCGTGTAGCATCTCGCATAGCGTGAATTTGGGGACATGTACGGAGGATAGTTTCTACTAAATTATGTAATGGCTGACAATCACTTTCAATATTAGTTTCTAGGGCTAATTCGCCACGGGCAATTAAAATTGCTGTTCCATGATTGCCTATTTCGCCATTAATGATTATTGCATCTCCAGGTTGAATGTTTTGGGCGGAAATACTAACTCCTCTTGGAATGATACCAATACCAGCAGTATTAATAAAGAGTTTATCGGCAGCACCACGATGTACAACTTTTGTGTCACCAGTGACAACTTGAATGCCCGCTTTTTCTGCGGCTAATTTCATGCTGGCTGCAACACGCCGCAAGGTTTCTACGGGTAATCCTTCTTCTAAAATTACGCTACAAGTTATATATAAGGGTTTAGCACCACTGACAGCTAAATCATTAACTGTGCCGTTTATGGCTAATTCTCCTATATCGCTACCGGGGAAAAATAATGGGTCTACTACATAAGAATCTGTTGTAAATGCAAGTCTGTCTCCTTGTTGGAGGAGAGGGGTTAAATTGAAAGTGGCTTGGTCTTCTAATTGGGAGAGAATTGGGTTATCAAAATTGCTGACAAAGATATCATCTATTAAATCACGCATGGCTTTACCACCGCTACCATGTGCGAGGGTTATATGAGTATCTCGCACTTTAGTTTGGTGACGACGAACTTTTTCTAGTTTTTCAAATAGAGGATTTTGTATTGAATTTGTGGGAGGAATATTCATATTTGAATTTTTTTAAACGCAAAGTAACGCGGAGGGAAGCGCAGAGGTACGCGAAGTATTTAATCTGAGGAGAAGCCGCAGGCGGGGAGGGGTTCTTGAGTTATTTTTGGTTTTTGGGCGATTGTTTTTTTGGCAGTTGTGGAGAGTCGCCCGTATTTGTAATAGGCTGCGCAAGCACCTTCGGAAGATACCATGCAAGTACCAATTGGTGTTTCTGGCGTGCAAGCTGTACCGAATACTTTACACTCCCAAGGTTTTAAGACTCCTTTGAGAATTTCTCCACATTTACAAGCTTTATGGTCGGCTACTTTGAGGTTAGGAATGGTAAATTTAAGTTCGGCATCAAATTGGGCATATTCAGGTTGAATTTTTAATCCTGAATAAGGGATGTCACCTAAGCCGCGCCAATCAAAACTATTTCGGACGGCGAAAACTTTATTTATGGCTTGTAGTGCTACTGTGTTCCCGCTTTTTTGGACGATTCGGTTATATTGGTTTTCGACTTCACAACGATTTTCTACTAGCTGTTGCAATAGCATCCAAATTGATTGGAGAATATCTAAGGGTTCAAATCCTGAAACGACTATCGGCTTATTATATTGTTGGGAAATAAATTGGTATGGGTCAGTGCCAATTACCATGCTGACATGGCCAGGGCCAACAAACCCATCAAGTTGTAAGTCGGGATTATCTAATAGTGCTTTGAGGGCGGGAATCACGAGGACGTGATTGCTAAACATACTAAAGTTATGAAGTTTTTCGGCTGCTGCTTGCAGAACGGTGAAGGCGGTGCTGGGGGCTGTGGTTTCAAAGCCTAATGCGAAGAAGACTATTTCTTTGTCGGGGTTGTCTCTAGCAATTTGCAGGCTATCTAAGGGAGAGTACACCATACGGATGTCTGCACCTTGTGCCCTAGCTTGCAGTAAACTCGTTTGGGAACCGGGAACTCGCATGGCGTCGCCAAAGGTGGCAAAAATGACGTTATGATTTTGAGATATGGCGATCGCATCATCTAATCTCCCTTTTGGCATCACGCATACTGGACAACCAGGCCCATGAATTAGTTCGATGGTTTGGGGTAATATTTCTTCGATGCCGTATTTAAATATGGAATGGGTATGTCCGCCGCATACTTCCATAATTTTGATGGGTTTTTCTAGTCGATGGCATAATTTGGCGATTTCGCGGCATAATGCTTCAGCTTTTTCCGGTTCGCGGAATTCGTCAACATATTTCATAGGAAGTGAGGAGTAATGATTTTTATGTATCTGTTAATTTCGCTTTTTTGGTAGTGTTTGTGCTGCTAATTCTTGGAAGAGTTGTAATGTTTCTGCCGCTTCTTCTTCATTAATTCGATTCATCGCAAAGCCAACATGCACTAGTACCCAATCACCGACACAAGCTTCGGGAGGATGTTGTTCATCTACGATACAAGCAATATTTACTTCGCGCTTCACACCACCAATGTTAACTATGGCTAATTTATGGTTAACGTTGGTAATTTCTATAATTTTTCCGGGGATTCCTAAGCACATTTTTTTATTTTTTAGGGTAAATTAACCGCAAAAGCGCCAAGAAAACAGAAAGAACTATTTGTGAGATAATTTTTTTCAAATATCAACACTCATGTATTAATTGGGCGGCGGCAATAACTGCTTGTCCTAAAGATAAGCCGCCGTCGTTAGCTGGAACTAAACTGTGAGTAAGTACTTTTATTCCCAATGTTTGTAATCGTTTGGTAACTTGCTCTAACAATATACAATTTTGAAATACTCCTCCGGTTAAAGCTACCTGATTAATCAGATTTTCTTGACTAAGATGCTGAACCATTTCCACAATCGCATTTGCTAAACCTTGGTGGAATTTGGTAGCTATAACTGGCTGGGGAATCTGCTGCTGTAAGTCATTTAGCAAGGCTTGCCACATTGGGCGTTGGTCTATACAATAAATACTATCTGAAAAGCTAAAGTTAAAAGGATATATTAGCGTTTCTTTATCATTATTTAAGCTGCTAACATCTACTATAGCTTCCATTGCGATCGCAGCCTGTCCTTCATAGCTACATTCTTCTCTATAAATACCGATAGCCGCCGCCACTGCATCGAACAATCGCCCCACTGATGAAGCTGGAGGAGAGTTAATTCTTTTCTCTATAAGTTGATTTAATAGTTGAAGTGGCTTGTTTTTCAGAAATTTTACGATTTCTAAGTCAGGATACTTTTGTTCGCAATCATTCCAAAGATTAGCAGCTACTAATTGAGCATAAGTATTACGCCAAGGCTGATAAATAGCTTGTTCGCCACCAATCATTGCTACTGGTTTAAATGTTGCGAGTCGTTTAAAATTTCGGTAATCTGCTAAAAGAAATTCTCCACCCCAGAGTGTACTATCATCGCCGTAACCTAAACCATCTAAAGCAATACCTAATATTGGAGATGAATCTAGAGAAATCCCATTTTCTGCCATACAAGCGGCAATATGGGCATGATGATGTTGAATGGGATAAATTTTGATTTTATTTGTGTCTGCAAGTTCTTTACCAAGTTTGCTTGAGAGATACTCAGGATGTTTATCAATGGCGATTACTTCTGGTTGATGCTCAAATAAATTTAAGTATAAATTTAAATTTTCTTGGTAAGCGTTGAAAACAGCAGCATTTTCTAAATCTCCTAAATGTTGAGAGAGAATTGCTTCTCTTTCACGCAATAAGCAAAAGATATTTTTTAACTCACTGCCCATTGCTAAAATTTGTGGTACTTTGTGAAATCCCAGTGGTAAACTAATTGATGCTGGTGCATATCCTCTGGCACGGCGAATTATTTGAACTTTATCACCGACAACACGCACAACCGAATCATCTACCCGATTAATAATTTCTCGATTGTGAAAAATAAAATAATCGGCAATTGCCCCTAATTTTTCTCTTGCCTCGTCATTATCAATACATTGTGGCTCATCAGCAAGATTGCCACTTGTTAAAACAATTGGACGATTCATCCGCCGCAGAATTAAATGATGCAACGGGGTATAAGGTAGCATGAAACCCAGAGTATTTTGCTTTGATGCTATCGATGGTGCTACTACTTTTTTACCTGAAGCTTGTAATAAAACAATTGGTGCAGCAGAACTTGTTAATAATTCTTTTTCTTTGGCGTTGATACTGCAATATTCTTCAATTAACTCAATATTTCGCGCCATTAAAGCAAAAGGTTTATGATAACGCTTTTTTCGCTGACGCAGTTTTTGTACAACGGTTTCCTGTGTTGCATCGCAAGCTAGATGAATACCACCTAACCCTTTAATTGCCACAATCTCACCTTTTTGCAACAAAGTACAAACGGCATCCACATCATCTAGCATAGAAAACATGGAAGCAGTAACTGATTTACCATCAGCGCGTTCTAACCAAGCTGAAGGGCCGCAAGCATGGCAAGCTACAGGTTGGGCGTGAAAACGCCGATTTTCGACATCGTGGTATTCCTTTGCACATTCGGGACATATAGCAAATGCAGACATACTGGTATTGCTTCTGTCATAAGGAATGGCACGAATAATACTCAACCGGGGGCCGCAATGAGTGCAGTTAGTAAAGGGGTAGCGATAAAAGCGGCTGAAAGGGTCGAATATTTCTTGTTGACACTGGGGACAAGTGGCTGCATCAGGAGTAATTTCTGTTTTAATGGCATTACTGACACTAGTAGAAATCACAAAATTATCAAATTTAAGTTCATCTTCATAAGGAGTTCTAGTTAGTTTGTTAATTTTTGCTAGTGGCGGACATTCTGTTTGCAATCTGGCAACAAATTCTGTTAATGCTTCCTCACTACCAGATACCCGAATTAATACACCTTCACCATCATTACAAACATCTCCACGCAAACCGCAAGCTTTAGCAAGACGATATACGGTAGGACGAAAGCCTACTCCCTGAACAATACCGCGAACTCTAATTTCTTCAGTCGGCATAGTTAAACTGCCACAGCAAAATTCGATTGTTTCCAGAATCAGCTATCACTGCTGTATTACCGCAAATTTTTATCCCGTAACACCAATTTAAGCTATCTCGTTTAGGTAGTCCGAAATTACGATTTTCACCTTTACTTTGAAAATTTATTTGTCCTGCCAACCCATCTGCCATTACACCTTGCAGTGATAAAATTGATTCTGGCTTTCTCCATCCTAACAACCGAGAATTAGCAGTATCTGCAACTACTAACCAGTCGCCAGCCACCGCCACACCATAAGGCATACTTAAACTACTAGCGCTAGGATAATAAACTCCTTGATTCATTTCCACAAAATTAAAGCTTTTTTGTCCTAAAACCACTGCACAAGGAGTATTATTTTCTGTTGGTATTCCCTGCCAAATCATTATTCGGTGATTACCTGCATCGCTGACAACCAGATTTTCTCCCCAAAAGGCGATGTCGTGACACCAACGCATACTCGCTGCGGTTGGAGAATCACCGCCGTTTTCATTGCGAGATATCATATCTGGTTGTCCCAAAACTAAATCAGCAGGTTGACCATTTTCTGTTGGTAATTGATGCCAAATTAATAGTCTTCGATTACCAGTGTCAGCAATAAATAGCCGTCCTTGATGATAGTAAACACCATAAGGCCAGTGCATTGTACTAGCAGATGCTTGCTGATTTCCTCGATTTGGTTCATTATCAGTAAAATTAACTTGTCCTAATACCAAATCTGCTGGAACATTATTATCTTTTGGTAAGCTTTTCCAAATCAAAACCCGATGATTCCAAGCATCTGCTACAGCTAACCCTTCACCGCAAGCACAAATCCCTGTTGGTACACTTAAAGTTGCCCTTCCCGGTGTACTTTTAGCATTTTGTCCTTCATGATAAAAATCAGGTTGTCCAATTACCCAATCAGCAGGTTGACTATCTCTGGTGGGTAAATTATGCCATCCTAATAATCGATGATGTCCTGTATCTGATACCCATAATGGGCCAGTTTCTGATAATAAACAAGCACCACGAGGCCCAAACATATTTGTAGCATTGGGCGCTACTGGTATGACTAATTGTTCTGGTTCTATAATGTTACCTAAAATTACCTCTGCACCTTGAGGTGATAGAGGCAATTTTTGAGAAATTTCTGTTGCTTTTAGCGGTAATTGTGATATAGGATTACTTATGATTGGGATATCCATGAAGCGCAGATAGACGCTAATAATTATTTAAAAACATTAATGTTGATTAGCATGTAACAACAGTAACGGTTTTAGAGGTTGTTTGAAAAGTGGTTAACTGTGATTTTAGGCACTTATTGATCCCCCCAACCCCCCTTAAAAAGGGGGGCAAAACCTTTCAAAATCACCCTTTTTAAGGGGGATTTAGGGGGCTCTAGAACGTTTTGCTACCAAGAAGAGGACTTTTCAAACATCCTCTTACATTATGCTTTTTTCAAATTAAGTTAAAACCTTTAATCGACTTCTGTATTAATCAATTTTAAAAAATCTAGTCAAATTTAGTAACTTTTGCTATATAGCGAATCTTTTGCATGAGTGCGCGATGTACTGAAATGAGAAAGCAAACTGGGGTTTGAGAAAGTATAGCAACCGCCAAGGCGGTTAAGCCGCTGTGTGAAGCACAGCTTCCATCGCATCTCTCAGACAGCCAAATTGAATTATTTGCTTACGAATTCGGCTTTTTAACCATGACCAACATCGCTCAATTTTGTTAAGCTCGGGG
>NZ_JAVRBQ020000013.1:0-26222 GCF_034531215.2 Nostoc sp. ChiSLP03a | reverse complement strand
TCTCAAAACTACGGTTACAAGTTCGGTCAAGAAGAAGAAACCTACAACATCGTTGCGGCTCACGGCTACTTCGGGAGGTTAATCTTCCAATACGCTTCCTTCAACAACAGCCGTTCGCTGCACTTCTTCCTCGCAGCATGGCCTGTAATCGGCATCTGGTTCACCGCCTTGGGTGTAAGCACAATGGCGTTCAACTTGAACGGTTTTAACTTCAACCAGTCAATCATTGATTCTGAAGGTCGCGTCATCAGCACTTGGGCAGATGTGATCAACCGCGCTAACTTGGGTATGGAAGTAATGCACGAGCGCAATGCTCACAACTTCCCTCTGGATTTGGCTGCTGGCGATTCTGCTCCTGTAGCAATAAGCGCTCCTGCTATCAACGGTTAATTATAATCTGAGATACGCTCTTCACGATTCTCTATAAATAAAAGACGCTCTCCCGAAAGGGGGGGCGTTTTTGCATTGGGCTAATTGCTATTACTGGCGTGGCATTGCACACTTTTTTGAAATGCAAAAATGACCTTTATCAATGAGAACTTAGGAAATAATTATCAAAAAGTAAATTTTACAGCTAATAACGGTTCAGAACGGGTAATAATTGCTAGCAGCGCAAATAATTGCCTTAAAGCTCAAATATCAAGGAGAAGCCAAGAATGATTTTACACCGTGGGCGTAGGGTAGTAGCCGCTTTGTTGCTGTCGGTGGTACTACTGACAACAGCCTGTAGTCCAAAAACACCGGGACGTTTTGACCAGGCACAAAAAGAAAGCACTCAACAAAAAAGCGGTCAATCGGTAGCTAAAACCGCAACTCAGGGTAGCGAATTTAATCAACTTTTTCCAAAAGCTGGTGATGGCTACCAACGCGTCTATACCCAAGAGAAAAAAGGCTTTGCGGAAGCGAAGTTGAAGAAAGGCGGTAAAGATATAGCGTTGCTGTCTATTTCTGATACCACTAGCACACCTAGTGCAGCAGCAAAGTTCTCGAAAAGCACTAAAAAAATTGGCGGTTATCCCGCAATAGAAGTTGGTAAAACGCAAACTGCAATTTTGGTTGGTAAGTACCAAGTAAAAGCACTTTCTCGCGATCCGTCATTTACAGCTAGCGATCGCGAAGATTGGCTAGAAAAGTTTAATCTTAATGGTTTGGCTAGACTGAAATGATTTGCACTACTAACATTCAGATAATAAAACCTAAATAAGGAGATTTTTGTGAGCAAATCGATTGTTGAGTTAGTCGATCAATTGCCAACTGGCGGCTTGACTGTTTCTATGTTGAAGTCTCTCGATTTTGTTGCTCCTGGAGAGTGGCAAAATACCGTTGGCTTTGTCAACACTATCAAGAAAGTCACTGGCGAAGACGACGAAGATTTAATTCAGCAAATTGGCGAACGAGCGATTTATCTATTCAATGATAAATCCCAAGGATACCAAACAGCCTTGTGGTTATATCAAACTGTTGATAATACAGATAAAGCCCTTGGTGCAGCAGCTTTAGCTAACAAAGTCGGCGAAAAAATTCCTCTGTTGGGTTTTTTAAACTCTGTTACTCCCAAACCTGATAAAGCCCAAACTATCGATCTGACATTAAAATTAGTGGCTGAGTTAGTAGCCTTCTGTCAAATTAACGGCATTCCCGGAGACAGTATTGGGGATTTTGTCGCCTCTTTAGGAGAGTACAGTGGTGAGTCGCTGATCCGCATGGTGGCATTAGTTTGCGTTGATGGTTTGATACCTTTGGGCCCAGATTTTATCAGCAAAGCGATATCTGGGCTGAATCAAA
Source organism: Nostoc sp. ChiSLP03a (assembly GCF_034531215.2). NCBI lineage: Bacteria > Bacillati > Cyanobacteriota > Cyanophyceae > Nostocales > Nostocaceae > Nostoc > Nostoc sp. ChiSLP03a. Next base: position 24,437 of record NZ_JAVRBQ020000013.1, on the reverse strand, counting down.
CAAATCCACAGGAGTTAGAACAAAACTCAACTTTCCAAAATATCAAAGATGTGATTCCAGGGAACAATGCCGGCAGTAAACTTAACTTTATCGGTGAAAGCTTTGACTCTGTGAAAGGTTGGATGAGTGGGTTAGTTAGCGCCAATAATTTAACGCCGCAAAAGGTTGTCCACAACTTGCAAAGTTTTACCGATATTGCTGATGACAAGTTGGACTACCTCGCAGCATTCCTAGATGTAGCAACAAATTATTATGAGCATACTGGCACGCAAACTTTAGCACATCGCTTGATTGAACGCGCGGTAGCTGAGATTTAGGTTAATGGGGACTGGGGACTGGGGACTAAAGATTAGGAAGCAAGATTTCCTAATACCCAATACCCAATACCTAATACCCAGTCCCTATTGAGGTAAATGCAAATCTGCTGCGATCGCATACAAGTAAGGTTGAAAAATAGCCAAGTTCTCCAGTTTATCAAACTTACCTGTTTGCGTACCTGTGTCAAATGCAGTAGTCATTATGTAAAGTTTAGTACCATCAAAGGCAACATGACCGATATATTGCTCCTGTACTCCACCTTGTCGCTTAAGTCCGGCGAACCCATAACGGATTCCCTGAAGCTTACCAATGGGTACTGGTTGCGGTGGGTAGGCTGAGAAAATAATCTCTTTTCCATATTCACCCTGGCGATCTTTGGCTAACGCAGCGTAGCGATCTGCAACCCAAGTTTTAAGTACTGGTAATAACTGGGTTTGGTACTTGGGACTTTGGTAGTCTACTAGAGAAGCAGTTGGAATACCAGCTGCTAAGAGTTTCTTTCGGAAATCCTCATTGTTTGCTAATGGGTAAATGTTAATCTCAACTGTACCCAAACGTTTTCCTTTGGAGGAGACACACAACAGGGGTGCATTTCCTTCACAGGGATAAACTTGCCAGTTAGTTGGAGCAGCAGTACTTCCCAGAAGTTTCTGCCAAATATTTTCTTGATTAGAGTTGGGAAGTTTGGCAACGGTAGGAGATCTTACTACATTGGGTGAAGAAAATTGGGGTAAAAAAAATTTGGCTACCACTGGTATTGACACCAGCAAAATAGAACCTAGTAATAAATGATAAAGTCGTAACATTTTTTCAAAATCCAGAGCCAGGGATTGCAGACTAACGATATCTACAATACTTTATCGATCGATACGGTTTACTTAAGGCTAACAAGCTGATGAGTGATATAAAATTTTGGAACTATACACGAATGGCACTAAGAAAAGATAAAGCCTTTGCCAGGACAGGGTGTTGAATGTAGTAAAAAATTAAGAAAAGTAGAAACAAGTACTGACTAAGCCCCGTTGGGGCGGGTTGTAGGGTGTGGGGTGTAGTAGTATAAGCCATTGGTGTCAACTTAACATGAAAGCCAGTCTAGAACAAGCTTTTAGATATTGTCTCGTTGTCTCGTTCTCCTGCTCCGACTGGGAATGCTATCTTAAAGGCTGCGCCTCCCTTGCTGGCGGCAGCAGCCTAATTGAAGTGCATTTCCAGCCCAGAGGCTGGAAACGAGATTTGAAAAGGCTTTCAGCTTAAGTTGACACATTAAGCAATGCTGTACTCCTAGAAATAATTTGTATTGCTTTCAATGGTTCAGGCATTTAATCTTCGTCAAGGGCTGGGAAAGCTTCTTCAAGCTGCCACAACTTATCTTTATTTTCAACGAACCAAATACGAGTTTCTGGAGTTAATTTACTCCAAATGTCTTCAACCGGGATGTGAGGAGATGCATACTGATAATGCTGACCAAGTGATTTGAGATTGTCCGCTACATCACGGGGAATTCCAAATTGTTCCCAGTCAACTATTATATGTCTTCCCGAAACTCCGGCTGTGGGGTCGAAAACCAATTGTGCCGATCTGATTAAATCAGCAAAGTGTTTCGGTTTGAGTTTGGTGATCTCCTGAATTTGGAGTGATTCGTTATGCTCTTGAGACATGATCGCCGCAGTAGTAAAGATTAGTGATTCAGTTGAATTTACTGCCAGAGATTTTTATCCCAATATTTTTACTTTAGCGCAGAGCCATTAACTCGATCGCGACTTAACGACACAAGAAGTTTGAGCAAATCGTTTCAGGTAAACAAATTTACCACACATCTATCAGTACAATGTCTAAATTAGTAATGAAAAGTTTGTAGTAAGCACTTTAGTGCTGAGAAAATAAGGACTAAAGTCTTTACTACGAACTGTTCCTATAGGAATCGGCTTTGATTTGGAGAAATTATTTGCGTAGGGAGGGAATAGGGAAGAAGGAATGAATGTGTACTGAGTTTTTTTCACGCCATCAAATACAAGTCCTATAGTACCTATTTTAGTGACGAGTGTAGGAATGCTCAAAGTGAGTTTTGAGTGTATGAGCCATAACAGAGATGACAATTGCTGCTATGGAAACCGATATTGCTGCGATTTTGATTCTAGAATCATCTGCAAGTATCGCTATAGCAAATAAAGCGATCGCTACTCCAACACAACTTTGTTTTATCCTATTTGTCACTTGATAAGCTCGATTGCAAGAACTACAAATAAGAGTGTGTCGCGAAAATCTGTCTAGCAAAATTGGTTTTGAATTCAACTCGTCATTCTCAACATTTTTAAATGTAGAATAGCCTTGATAAAAAGGCAAAGATGAGCCAAATTTATCTAGCCACTTACGGAACTCAATCACTAATGTGTCAGATGTTTTCAGCGGCAAATATAATTCTTTGAGACTTCTTCCCAAGCGTTCAATTTCTGCTTGTTGTCCCGCAATCAGAGGCAAATCCTGCTCCAATATTTTGTTCGTATTCAAGTGATCGAGCCAGCGCGGCCTCAGCTTGACTCCCCAAGTCATGAAATTACGATAACCTCTAGCTAAAAGACGACATCGCCCTTTACCTAAAGGAATTGAATACAAAGCTAGTCCAAATGTCCAATCTTTTTTTTCAATATAAGCAGTATTCAGTACAAGACTTGGAGCAACAAAATCAATATATTTCCAGGCTTCATTTGATTTGTTAGCTCCCCGCCACCTGCCTTTAACTCCCTGAACCGAATTCTCTAGCACTTCCATTTCTAGCGGTTGGGCATTTTTCCGATTACCACCCCCTCTAGTGCCATTATGGCTAATAGCAACATGAGCAGGATCGATGACATTTTCGACTAGATATGTTTGGTCATAAGGCAGATCCAATATAAAATCTGCACACACAAATCCTGACTTGTCTAAATCTGGCAAAATTGGAATAATTTCATCAACAGCAGTTTCTTTTTCGCCAGCCCATACCCAAATCATGCCTTGGCGTTCCACAACTTTAAAAGATGGCACGCAAGCATTGACTGGAATTTTTGCATCTGTTGGTAATTGGGGAATGTGCAGACATTCACCATCACTGCCAAACTGCCAACCGTGATACAAGCACTCAATTTTGCCGTCAATAATTTGTCCTTCAGAAAGTTTAGCTGTACGATGAGGACAACGATCTGCTAAACAAATCAATTGTCCATCTTTGTCTTTAAACAAAACCAAAGGTTCATCGTACAAGGAAAAGCCATGAGGGCGGTCAGCAGGTAAGTCTTTGACGAAAGTGACGGGATACCAGCATTGCCTCCAGTTAAATTCCTGCTTTTCTTCTAGTTTTTCAAAGGTAGAAGTTGGTGGTGTCGCCTGTAGTGTTTCTGTTTGTAATGACATAGTTTTCTCCAGGTTTCTATTATTTTATACTTTTGGATTAGCAAATATTTAGTCCCAGAGATAGAACATTTCTAGAGTGGAACTTCAAAAAATAGGACTTACGCAAAAAAGCTCTTGAACTCTTATTCCTCTGTGTTCTCTGCGTTCTCTGTGGTTTGATTTTGCGTGACCTGTGCGTAAGTCCTAAAAATAACCATGAGAAAGCATTCAAGCATTTTGAGTCAGTCAAAGGTCGTTTTACTTGCGGAAAACACTAAAATGAGTAAGCAAAAACAGCTTTTGAGTAAGTCAAAGGTCATTTTGAGAAAGCATTTAAGTATTTTGAGCAAGTAAACAGGTATTTTTATAAAGAAATGAGGCTTTTTGATAAAGTAATCAGCAAATATACTTAACGATTAAAAATCGCGTTTGCACAAATGAAGTCGGCAATCAAATAACTTAATAACTTTTCTATGAGTTTCTCTTTCTAGAAGGATTGCCTCAGCTACTCATCTTCGATTAGAACTGTAACAGCAGCGATCGCAATCAACATTTCGTCATTTTTATCGTTGAGTTCGGGAATCGCTCGCCCTTGAACTATCATCCCCCCAGATTCTACGGTGAGGGTTTTTCGCCCAAATGGTAATACAGCGAGTACTTCTTCTTCTCTAACTTGTTCGGGATATGGCACTGCCACCTGAACCTCTATAATCATTTGATTGGGATGATTTAAACCTGCAACTTCCCAAACACCAGGTAATGCATTGTGAGCGATCGCATTACGTACTGCCCTAGATGCTGCTACTGTTGGTTCTTGTCCGTGTTGATCGATTCCCATCCCCATCTCGATAATCAAGCGTTTACGCGCCATTGCTAACTCCGGTAAATCTTCCATCTTGACACTAAAAAAGGCAGAAGTTAGAGAAGCTACTTGGCAAAAGACCTTGCTACTCTACTTACTACATCCTCCTGCTTCTGCCTTACACCATACGTTGCAAGCGACTCAGACGCTCTGAGTAACTTTTCATTACCTGTAGAGCAAACACAGGTGTTTCCTGAACGGCAAAGAGAAACCCTTGTTCATCAAGGAAACCCAGCTTGGTATCCACCTTGGTAATAGCTGCGTAAGTTCTACTTTTTACTCCTACAAGCACCCCTGCACCAAAAATTTCGCCTGTTTCAATAGTTTCTACAATCTTGCCATTGACTAATATATCTACCTGTCCTTCGATAATTCCATACATTTCATCACCAGACTGTCCTTCTTCAAAGATGACTTGGCCTGCTGAAAATACTTTAGGGTCGGGTTGTTTTTGAAATATACTGACTGTGGCTACAGGACTTAGCATTAGAGCAACCCCAAAATTATTGGTTTTTAAGCGAAACTTTTTGATAGTTTTAGGCGAACCAAGAAAAGTATACTACTTTCTGTTGGTTAACTCTCAATCTCCGCAAAATTCCTGATTAGTCCCCTAATCGCCTAAAAACCTCTAAGAAGGTTTTACTAGGCAAAACCGTCCCCCTCTCCGAGTCGGAGCTACGGTGTACACACAAGTCTTCTAGAGTTGCGCTACAGGCTTTTGATCCCCCCAACCCCCTTTAAAAAGGCAGTAAAAAAGCTCTTGAAGTCCCCCAATTTTTCGGGGGATTACGGTTCAAGGTTTGTAACTGTTCTGTGGTCATGTGCTTTTATTTGCATCGTTTATCCGAAGAATTTACTTTATTTACGTTTGGTAATCAGCCAACCCAAAGCGATAAATATCAAGGTAGCAATGATGCTTAAAGTTAACGATGCGTAAAGGGGATGTTTTTGTATCAACGGGAGATTAATTTTATCAATGTGTGTTGTGAATACCCCAGAGGCGATCGCACCACCACCAAAACCTATGCCTAGTACTTGGATAATGTTTTCTAGGGAGCGATCGCTCTCGGCTTGTCCCGTTTCTACTATACCTCGGATAGTATCAACAAATTGTCCAAACAATTCTTTACCTGGAGTCAGATAGTTAATATCTGTTTGTATTTGTTCTTGCCATTTCTTACAGTCTTTATTAATAAAATCTTGCCAGGATTGAGGACTATTTACCCTACCAATAGTTTGAATCTTCTCTAAACAAATTTGGTAATTAGTGATATTAGTAGTAATTGCTGTGTGGTGCGTTTGTAAATCTTGCAAGCATCTGGTGTAATCAAAACTTTTTGTGGGTATTTTTCCCATTAAGCTTTTTAAGTCAGATAATTTTATTTCATTTTGTGATGTCAGGCTGTTAAATTTTTGGATTTTATTTTCTAAATTACTATAAATTGTTCTCGCTTCTCGGTAGCGTTGACGCGCTAGTTGATAAATGTAAAGTATTTTATGGTAGCTACATAGTAAATTTAGCAACCAGTTATATGCTTCTCCTGCAAGTGTTGCTGTTGCAGCTTGACTATTATTATTATTAATGACTATTAAAATATGGCATTGTTTGGCAGGATTATCTGGCTCATCTGGGTCAAGTGCTTGGTATTCAAATAAATGACTACCAAACAGTTCTCCTTGTTGCGATCGTACAGTATTTAAATTTGTGCCAGCTACTAAGGCTATGGCTAATTTTTCAGCTAGCGTATCACAATCTTCAGTTGAATCTACTTCTCCAGAAATCAGTAATGTTTGTCCTAAAGATGCTTGAATATGAGATGGTAGTAGGGAACTTGGTTTAAAATGTTGCAGTTGTGGTATGTCTATGGAAATGTTTGGTGATTCTGGAAACAGAGTTAAATCAACTGCGTAGGTATCGTTAAGCAAGAAAGGCTGGAGGTTAGCATTAATTTTAAAGCCTTCTGTTGTTGGGAGACTACCCAAATCTAAAATTCCCGAATCAGTTAACCATTCTGTTTTTCTTCCTTGTTCGCGCTTCGGGTCGTATATATTATTTTGATAACAAATTAATTTTGAGCGCAAATCTTTCAACCCAACAAAAGTTAGTGAACTTTCACCCACTTTCACCAAATTTTCCCACAAGATATTAGCATCAGCCACAACTTCACCGGGAAGTTCAGTTAGGGTGTTGCGGAGATGAAAAGCATAGAGACTGAGGCTGAAATTCTTCACTATTTTTTGTCGGGTTTAGTGTTTTCAGACAAAGGAGAGTTATTTTTTATGGCGTTATCTATAAGTTCCTTTGATGATTCACTAGGTTGATTGACTGGAGTTTGTGATTTACTATTAGCTATTCCTATGTTTATATCTACATCAATAGGAGATGCAGCAGTGAGTGATTTCAAGTTTTGCTTGTAAGCTTCTAGAAGTTGATTACGGGATTCTGATTGCAACCATTTTTCTAGGATTTCTGATATTTCCTCATCATCTTCTGGTAACTGATTAGGTAGTTGCTGCAATTCATACCAGTCTTGAATAGGAATCAAATTTGATTGAGAGTCAAGGACTTGAATAAAAGCTTGGATGCTATTTTGATAAACTGACATTTTCTAAATTCCTTTACCTATGTTACAAAAAGCAGCCCAATAAAAAGGTGATTCAAAGGGTTTGGCTGAAGCATTTTTATGATGATCGGCAAAGTATTGATTTAGTTGTGCTTGCCAAACTAGACTTAGTGAGCAGTTAATCAGCCAATCTTGAAAGCCTTTGACTGTGGTATCCCTTAACCAACGTTGTGCTGTATTTAAAGCTAATACAATATTACTTTGCTGCTGTAGTTCTTCGTAAAATTTTATCATCAATAAAGCTGTAGCTGTAGCACTGACAGTCCAAAGGCTACTGACTACATTGGTACTACCAGCTAACAAAAATCCACTGGGTAAACCAATATATTCATCACTAGTGCTTGTGAAGTCGGTCAAACCAGTTTCGCAAGCAGAGAGAGTGACTAGGCGACAGTTTTCTAGTTTGAAGTGAGTAATGATATCTGCTAAAGTCAGGTTTCCATCAGCTAACTGTAAACCAGAATCTTGGGGAGAAGCAAAGTTAAAGTATCCATGACAGAAGAAAAAAGCACAGTTAGCTTTCAGCAATTTTTCATGTAGTGTGACATTGGGAAGATTTTCATTAATGCCGAGCAAAATTGCTGACTTGTTAGCTTGGCCTTGCTTCAAAATATTAACATCAGTAAACTGTTTTTTGATGGTTGCAACTGCTCCTAAATCTTTTTCGTAGCCTTGATATAAATCTTCTGTGGGGTTTTGGATGGCAAATAAAGATTGAAAATCAAAACGTTGACGCAGTTGCAGTTGTTGCAGTAGTTGACAACTGGGTGCATAGCCTACGCCATTGGGGAATAAGTCAATTAGGTATGATTCCTTGACGGGTAAAGCGTGGAGAGGAAACAGGTGTAAATAGCGATGAGGAATAAGGATTAATCTGTCGCATTGTTGGGGTATTTGGTCTAATATCTCCTTGAGATGCAGAATTTCTGCTAACTTTTTTAGGCGTTCTTCTAGCTGATTCTGCCATTGGATTTTATCTTTGTCTTCCGGGTTGTAGTAGTCGCGTAGATATTCATTTGTCCAATCGATTAAGGCATCTAAGTCTTGTTGACTAGAATGCCAGATGGCTGGCTTGTTGTCGCTGGTGATAATGAAAGCACGAAAACAATCATTAAAAAGATACCATTGGATGATTGTAGTTTCGTTGTCTAAGAGGTTTTGAATTTCTAAAAAGTGGATGCTGCTACCAACTAAAGGCAACCTTTCTAGGCTTGTTGATGTTGCTTTAATTAACAGTTCTACTAAATTGCGGGTTTTGCTACGTTCAATATATTCTATTGCCTCAGTGTCTCTTGCCAATGCTAGGCAAACTTCCACCATGTATCGATAAAGTTGATTCCATTCTTCTGCTTGTTTACGCTTGGCTTCTTCAGTAGAATCAATTTTAACCCGTAAAGCTTCAACTGTAGCAATGGCAGAAACAAAGGTATTGTAAGCTGAGTCAAATAGTTTTTCGTCTTGGTATAACCTGCCGAGATTTAACAAAGTTTCTGCATTTTTTTGGGGAAAGACGCTGCGGGTTCTAACTTCCAGTGCAGTAGAATAAGCAGCGATTGCCAATTCAATATTCTCGGCTCGTTCTCCTAATATTCTATCAGAGTAAGCAGCCCCCAGATTATTTTGCGTGCTTGCCCAATCAACAGGAAAGGCACTATAGGTTCTAACTTCGAGTGCGGCACTAAAAGCAGCGATCGCCTTTTCAATATTCTCGGCTCGTTCTCCTAATATTCTGTTACGGTAAGCATTACCTAGATTATTTTGTGTGCTTGCCCAATCAACAGGAAAAGCGTTGCGGGTTAACACTTTGAGGGCGGCACTAAAAGCAGCGATCGCCTTTTCAATATTCTCAGATCGTTCTCCTAATATTCTGTTACGGTAAGCACTCCCCAGATTATTTTGTGTGCTTGCCCAATCAACAGGAAAGGCACTGCGGGTTCTAACTTCCAAAGCAGCAGAATAAGCAGCGATTGCCTTTTCAATATTCTCGGCTCGTTCCCCTAATATTCTGTCAGAGTAAGCAGTCCCTAGATTATTTTGTGTGCTTGCCCATTGTTGGGGAAAGGCGTTGCGGGTTCTAACTTCCAGAGCAGCAGAATAAGCAGCGATTGCCTTTTCAATATTCTCGGCTCGTTCTCCTAATATTCTGTCAGAGTAAGCAGTCCCTAGATTATTTTGTGTGCTTGCCCAATCAACAGGAAAGGCACTGCGGGTTCTAACTTTTAGAGCAGCAGAATAAGCCGCGATTGCCTTTTCAATATTCTCAGCTCGTTCTCCTAATATTCTGTCAGAGTAAGCAATCCCCAGATTATTTTGCGTGCTTGCCCATTGTTGAGGAAAGGCGCTACAGGTATATACTTCCAGAGCAGCAGAAAAAGCCGCGATCGCCATTTCAATATTCTCGGCTCGTTCCCCGAATATTCTTTCACCGTAAGCATTCCCTAAATTATTTTGTGTGCTTGCCCATTCTTGAGGAAAGGCGCTGCGGGTTCTAACTTCGAGCGCAGCAGAATAAGCAGCGATCGCACTTTCAATATTATCGGCTCGTTCTCCTAATATTCTCTCACCGTAAGCAGCCCCCAAATTATTTTGCGTCGTTGCCCAATTTTCAGGAAAGGCCCTGCGGGTGTAAACAGTGAGGGCGATTTCGTAGCCAGTAATAGCAATTTCTATGTTGCTGGCTTTTCTACCCAAGGGGAACTGCTGAATCAGATTACTAAAATTACCAATTACTGTGCCAATGTTTGCTGCTGCATCTAGTTCCGCTTCTGCTAGGGTATTTGTTGCCCAGCGACGCAATAATTCAGCAAAAATATGATTGAGTTTATCGGTATTTGCTGCCAGCAATGGATAAATTACTCGAGCATCGCCGTTGCTTTCTGCTGTTGCTTGCAGTATTTCTATTAAAAATTGCCCGTAAGTCTCTATATCTTCTTGAGTAATGGGGGTAGTTTCTGGGGTAGTAAGATATGTTGCTAAGTTTCTCAACCACTCGGCAGTATTTTCCTCTCCCTGCTGGGCGAAATGCTCTGCTGCTGCTGTAACAACCTGCACAAAGTCAGCATCTAGCAATTCTATATTCGCTGCTAATATCTCTGGTTCTTCCCCGCTAGGGCAATCTAGCAGGGTTTGAATTAGCTGATTATAAACCTGTAGACGCTGTTCGTTCATGAGCAGGTGTGAATTAGATGCATCTTGATGAAGCTTCAACAGTATTATCCTCAATTTCTGAAAAATGAGGGGATGAAAAGTTTTAGATCCTCCTTAAAAAGGTTACGGTGTACACGCAGATTATTGAATTACCCCTCCCTAACCCTCCCCTTGTAAACTACGGTGTATACACAAGTTATCGAATCGCTACTAGTCCTCGAATTACCCCACCCTAACCCTCCCCTTGCAAAGGGGAGGGAACTAGATTTTCCGGTTTCCCCCCTTGACAAGGGGGGATTAAGGGGGATAATTCAACTTGTGTATACACCGTAGCCTATAAAAAGGAGGGAATTAGATGTTCTAGTTTCCCCTTTCTAATGTTGATTTGGCGATCGCATTTGCTGATTTGGAGTTCGCAATTGTTGATTTGGGGTTCGCAATTGTTGATTTGGGGTTCGCATTTGCTGATTTGGGGTTCGCATTTGCTGATTTGGGGTTCGCAATTGTTGATTTGGGGTTCGCAATTGTTGATTTGGCGATCGCAATTGTTGATTTGGGGTTCGCAATTGTTGATTTGGGGTTCGCAATTGCTGATTGCACTTAGAGGTTGTTTGAAAAGTGGTTGGCTGTGATTTTAGGCACTAACCGATCCCCCCTAGCCCCCCTTTTTAAGGGGGGAACCGGAATCAAAGTCCCCCTTTTTAAGGGGGATTTAGGGGGATCTATAACGTTTTGTTACCGAGAAGAAAACTTTTCAAACATCCACTTAATCTCAAACAACAAATAGATATAAAAAATAAGTAAAAATACAGACAAACTCGTAATTATTTCGTTGAACTTTTAATGAAATAAATCCACAAAACTACCCATTTCAGGCAAAAGGATACTCCACTATGTTGAAAAAGGAAATCTTAAACAAAAGGATATCTCATGTCTTTAAGAACTCGTGGTTCTGCTGCTGTTGACAAAGCCCAACTTCGTCTCGCCTTGCTTAAATCCGTTGATGAAAATCTGGATTTAGGACATGGATTAACCATTGAAGCCTACAACCACCTCATCATTACTACCCGTGCAACCTTAGAAGCTCATAACACGCTTGTATCCAATCTTGAAGAATCGCGTAAAACAATAATCCAGATGGATAAAACCCTCTCCGAAATGTCTGAACGAATGCTAAGTGGAGTTGCAAGTATCTACGGCAGAAACAGTATAGAGTATTCCAAGGCTGGCGGCTCTAATGGAAAAAGAAATAAAAAATCTAGTTCAAAAGCTGCTCCAATTGTAGCGGTTCTTGCTAGTCAACCTGCTCAAGCTGCAATTGCGAATGCGTCAACTAACGGTAACGGCACAACTCCTGCGCTACAATAATCCACTTTTTGCATAAATCTAGTGCGGTGTCAAGTCTAAATTTGTGCATTAAATATAAGTTGGGTTGACGTAAGGAAACCCAACCTACCTTTAATTGATCTGAATTTTATAGTGGCGATGTCTACGACAGGCTATTCGGCGTCGCCCTTGTGGAATCTTATCTTTTATTTGCAACTTTATTAACGAAAATTCAAGGTAGGGAGAGGTTTATCAAACTCCCGTTCAAAAAGCAAATTTTGGTTTCCATGCCATCTTCTATAATTAATAAAACCTGCACACCTAATTCTAGGCATGAGACTGTGACCGAATCAGGAAGTTACAAAGATACTGTAAACCTACCCAAGACTAATTTTGATATGCGGGCAAACGCCATCAAGCGCGAGCCTGAAATCCAAAAATTTTGGGAAGAAAATAAAATTTACGATCGCCTCTTTGAAAATAACCCCGGCGAATTATTTATACTGCACGATGGGCCTCCCTACGCTAATGGCTCACTCCATATTGGTCATGCCTTAAATAAAATTCTCAAAGATATTATTAACCGCTACCAAATATTACAAGGGCGTAAAGTTCGCTACGTTCCTGGTTGGGATTGTCACGGATTGCCGATTGAGTTAAAAGTTTTGCAGAATATGAAGTCAGCAGAACGGCAAAACTTAACATCTTTACAACTGCGACAAAAAGCGGAAGAATTTGCCTTAGCTACGATAAACGACCAGCGCCAAAATTTTCAACGCTACGGTATTTGGGGTGATTGGAACCACCCTTATCTAACTCTGAAGCCGGCTTATGAAGCAGCTCAAATTGGCGTGTTTGGTCAGATGTTCTTAAAAGGCTATATCTATCGCGGTTTAAAACCGGTTCACTGGAGTCCCAGTTCTCATACCGCTTTGGCTGAAGCTGAGTTGGAATATCCTGAAGGTCACGTTTCCCGTAGTATCTATGCAGCTTTTGCAGTTACAAGTTTGGCGGAAACTGTAAAACCACTGTTGGCACAATATCAGTCAGATTTAGGTGTGGCTATCTGGACGACTACACCTTGGACAATTCCGGGGAATTTGGCTGTGGCGGTAAATGCAGATTTAAATTATGCAGTGGTGGAAGTAGAACCCCACCCCCCAACCCCCTCCCCGCAAGCAGGGAGGGGGAGTGAGGAAGTTTCTTCCCCCTCTCCGTTAACGGAGAGGGGGACTGAGGGGGTGAGGTTCCGCTATCTCATCGTTGCTGCTGATTTAGTGGAACGTTTATCTTCAACCTTGGGAGTTGAGTTAACTGTAAAAGCCACCTTCAAGGGGAATGATTTAGAACATACTACTTATCGTCATCCTCTATATGACCGCGAAAGTCCGATTATCGTCGGCGGTGATTACATCACTACTGAATCGGGTACGGGGTTGGTACATACTGCTCCCGGTCATGGTCAAGAAGACTACATTGTTGGTCAACGCTACGGTTTGCCCATCCTTGCACCAGTGGATGACAATGGCAATTTTACCGAGGAAGCGGGAGAATTTGCGGGGTTGAATGTGTTGGGTGATGGGAATCAAGCGGTAATTGATGCCTTAAGTGCGGCTGGTTCTTTGTTGAAGGAAGAACCATATCCCCACAAGTATCCTTATGATTGGCGAACGAAGAAGCCAACAATTTTCCGCGCCACTGAACAATGGTTTGCTTCCGTGGAAGGATTTCGAGAAGAAGCGCTAGAGGCGATCGCCACGGTAAAATGGATTCCAGCCCAAGGTGAAAATCGGATCACGCCAATGGTAGCGGAACGTTCTGATTGGTGTATTTCGCGTCAACGCGTTTGGGGTGTACCCATTCCCGTTTTCTACGATGAAGCCACGGGAGAACCACTGCTGAATGAAGAAATTATCAACCACGTCCAAGGAATCATCGCTGAAAAAGGTTCCGATGCTTGGTGGGAACTTTCAGTTGAGGAGTTATTACCCGAATCTTATCGTAATAATGGTAAGTCGTACCGCAGAGGTACAGACACAATGGATGTATGGTTTGATTCTGGCTCATCTTGGGCGGCTGTCGTCCAACAGCGTCCAGAATTACGCTATCCTGCTGATATATATTTAGAAGGTTCTGACCAACATCGCGGTTGGTTTCAATCCAGCTTGCTCACCAGCGTAGCAGTAAATGACATTGCGCCTTACAAAACTGTACTAACTCACGGCTTCACTTTGGACGAACAAGGCCGAAAGATGAGTAAGTCAGAAGGAAATGTAATCGATCCAAATACAATCATTGAAGGCGGGAAAAATCAAAAAGTAGAACCGCCATACGGTGCAGATGTTTTGCGATTGTGGGTATCATCGGTTGATTACTCTGGCGATGTCCGCATTGGCAAAAACATCATTAAGCAAATGAATGATGTCAGAGGCAAAATTCGCAATACGGCACGGTTTTTGTTGGGTAGCTTGGATGATTTCGACCCGGAAAAAGATGCAGTTCCTTTTGAGGAATTGCCAGAACTTGACCGTTATATGCTGCACCGCATCACCGAAGTATTTGAGGAAGTTACTCAAGCCTTTGATAATTTCCAATTCTTCCGCTTTTTCCAGACAGTGCAGAATTTTTGCGTGGTGGATTTATCCAACTTTTATTTAGATGTAGCCAAAGATAGATTGTACATTAGTGCAAAAGATGCATTCCGCCGTCGCAGTTGTCAAACGGTGCTGAAAATAGCAATAGATAATTTAGCACGAGCGATCGCACCAGTGTTATCTCACACTGCCGAAGATATCTGGCAATATCTCCCATACAAAACACCTTACAAATCGGTATTTGAAGCCGGTTGGGTGCAGGTTGAAGAAAAATGGCGTAATCCAGAGTTAGCAGAATTTTGGTCAGTGCTGCGACAACTCCGCACCGATGTGAATAAAGTGTTGGAACAAGCCAGGATAGAAAAACTCATTGGTTCTTCCCTAGAAGCGAAAGCTTTGATTCATATACCTAACAAACAATTAGGTGATGCTATCAAAGCCTTTAACCCGGTTAAGGGTAACGGGATTGACGAACTGCGGTATTTATTGCTGACTTCCCAAGTAGAATTATTAGATTCTGCTGAGGGGTTGCAACAATTGAAATATACAGCGCAGACAGAAGACTGGGGAATTGGGGTAACGAATGCAGACGGACAAAAATGCGATCGCTGTTGGAACTACTCTATTCATGTGGGAGAATCAGCAGAACACCCCTTAATTTGCGAACGGTGTGTAGTAGCCTTAGCTGGAGAATTTTAAAAGCAAAAATTCCACAGCACTAGCAAACTACAAATGGCTAAATGCACTGACAGCAATTTTCTTTTACATGAAGTACAAAACTACAGGATTTGAGGCAAAAGACAGAAACAAGGAAGTAGAAACTCTTGATTTTGGATGCGTGAGTCCTGTATTTTGTACCTCATCTACTGGAAACTGCAAGAATATAAAGACAAGCAGTGCTAAGTCTCTATTAGCGTTCTAGATAACCGATATTTAATTTTTGGAAATCTCTTTTTAACATGATGAAGTCCGCATAAGCGGACTTCGTTGTATAGCCTATTCGTACCGAGAGATTACGCAACTGGCACAAAGTTAAATATGTAATTAAATCAAATTGCAGTCAGCGACTAAAAGAATATTTTACGTAATACGTATTCTGGTTATTTCGTATTATGTAGAAGTTTCAAGTGTAATATACTTTCTCAGCAAAAAATTGGGTATTATTACTGAATATTTATCAGTATTTTCACTGTATTATCTTCTCTTAAAGCGATAATGGGGGTCATTATTAAAAAAAAATAAAGGTATGGATTAATACGTGTAATCTGGTTTAAAACATCCATTAACTCAATCAAAATTTAAGAGATAGAGAGATATGTCAAACAAAGTTGCTAAGGAATTGGCTGATTTTCTGGTACAAATAGAACAGCGATCGCAGCTTCATGCAGGCTATCCATATAATTTAAGTTGTGATTACAGTGCGCTCGGCAAATTTTTCAATTTTCTGTTAAATAATGCTGGAGATCCATACATTGAACCAGATTTTGGTCTCCATTCTCGTAAGTTTGAGCAAGAAGTATTATCTTTTTTTGCCCAACTTTATAAAATTCCAGAAAATCAGTTCTGGGGTTATATTACTGCTGGCGGAACTGAAGGTAATTTATATGGAATGTTCTTAGCAAGAGAAATCTATGCCGATGGCATTCTTTACTCATCACAAGACTCTCATTACTCCATACCAAAAGCGGCAAAATTATTTCGCATTCAACACAATGTTGTTAACTCACAAATTAATGGAGAGATGAATTATGAACATTTTGAAAAACTCATTAGCGAAAATCGTAATTATCCTGCGATCGTCAATTTGAATATTGGGACTACTGTCAAAGGCGCAATTGATAACTTAGACAAAGTTCTCGAAATTTTAGAGCGCAATCAAATTAAAGATTACTACATTCATTGTGATGCCGCCCTTTCGGGATTAATATTACCCTTTCTAGATGGCGCTCCACAAGTTAACTTTCAAAAACCCATAGATAGTATAGCTATTTCTGCTAAATTCATTGGTTCGCCCTTACCTTGCGGGGTAGTTTTAACCAAGAAAAAATGGGTAGAAAAAGTTGAAACAGCAATTGAATATATTGGTTCATCAGATACAACCATTCTCGGTTCTAGGAACGGTCATACCCCTCTGATTCTCTGGTATGCAATGAAAACAAGAGGTTATGATGGATTAGCCAAAGAAGCAAAAACTTGTATAGATAATGCTCAATATCTTTTCCAACAACTTAAAATCAGAGAATATCCATGTATGCTCAATAAATTTTCCAATACCGTAGTGTTTCAAAAACCTTCTCAAAAGTTAATTAAAAAGTGGCAGCTAGCGATTTATGAAAATTGGGTACACATCATAGTCATGCAAAATATCGATCGGCACAAAATAGATACTTTTGTTAACGAACTTTTGTTAGAAGAAGGATTAGTTGATAATGTAGAGAATTTCCACCTACAATCAGCGCTACTCTAAAAATAGATTATCAAGTTAAATTAAACGCCCAGTTTGAGAAGATAGTTTTCTAAAAAGAATTTGCTCCCAAGATTTTATCTTTTTAAAAAGTTTTTTCCGCACAAGTTAGCAGCAAGGAGTATTTCTACTTCTGCCCGTTCCATAGGTGGTAAGAAAAAATACCCTTGCCCATAATCACATTCTAAAGCCTTCAATTGTGTTAATTGGTCTACAGTTTCTATGCCTTCTGCTGTTACAGACATATTTAAATTATGGGCTAATGTCACAATCGCTTGAATAATTTCTAAATTTTCTCCTTGACTACCTATACTGCTGACAAAAGAGCGGTCAATTTTAATGGTTTTGATTGGTAGGCGATGTAGATAACTCAAGGATGAATAGCCAGTCCCAAAATCATCCATGTGCATTTCAACATTCAGCGCTGTTAATTGAGAAAGCACAGTGGTAGCTAATTCAAAATTATCCATCAACAAGCTTTCAGTAATTTCCAATTTCAAACAGCATGGCTTTAGTCCAGTTTGCTGCAAAATATGTTTAACCTGTTTAAACACATCGGGTTGTGTGATTTGTTTACCAGAAAAATTTACGCTCATCGTCAAAGGCTGTGAGGTAGGAAATTGTTTATGCCATTTGTGCATTTGGTGACAGGCTTCATAAAGCACCCATTGCCCGATACTCACAATCATTCCAGTTTCCTCAGCCAAGGGAATAAAATCTTGAGGGGAAATAAGTCCTCGTTCTGGATGATACCAACGTATCAGTGCCTCAAATCCAATAATTTTGCCAGTTGTGAGTGAAATAATTGGCTGGTAATTAAGGCGAAATTCTTCTTGCTTTAGCAGCGCATTTCGCAAAGCAGTTTCTAACTCTAAGAGCAACGCTGCACCCTCGTGCATCTTTGGATCGAAAACCTCATAACGTGCCTTACCAAGTGATTTGGCACAATACATTGCCACATCAGCATCGCGTAAAATCTGCGCTGCTTGCTCATAATCTGCTCTACTCAAAGCGATGCCAATACTAACATTGGTAAACACCCGATGCTCATTTAATTGAAATGGCAAAGCTAGCACCTTTTTAATTCGCTCGGCGACCTGTATTGCGGTGTTGATATCCTCAATTTCCTCAATTAAGATTGTGAACTCATCTCCGCCAAAACGAGCTACTATGTCTCCGCCTCGCAGAACTGACTTGAGCCGATGAGAAATTGCAATCAGAAGTTGATT
Source organism: Nostoc sp. ChiSLP03a (assembly GCF_034531215.2). Classification (NCBI taxonomy): domain Bacteria; kingdom Bacillati; phylum Cyanobacteriota; class Cyanophyceae; order Nostocales; family Nostocaceae; genus Nostoc; species Nostoc sp. ChiSLP03a. The sequence continues at coordinate 6,504 of NZ_JAVRBQ020000013.1, read as the reverse complement.
TCCTAGTAGATGTCCAAGGCTGTCATTAACAACTTTAAAGCGATCTAAATCTAAGAATAGTACGGCAAATAAATAATTATTTTGCTGTTTAGACTGTTCTATTGCCTGCTGCACCCGCTCCATAAATAACCGTTGATTAGGTAATCCAGTTAGCCCATCATGAAGACTATTGTGCAGTAATTGTTCTTGTGCTTCTTGACGTTTAACAATGTCTTGTTGAAGTTGTTTATTAACCCTAATAAGTTCAATAGTGCGTTCTAGCACCAACTGCTCAAGTTGATAACGATACTGGATTAATTCTTCTTCTGCTAGCTTCCGCTTAGTGATATCACGGACAATAACAATATACTCCCGTAGCAAAGAATTAAAGGGCTGGGAAATCGTTGATTCAACAATTCGCAAACCTTGGTTAATTTTCAAGCTTTGCTCGCTTCTAGTAGACCATTGCTCCGGTTTGCCGCGATAGCATATTAGAAGTTGATTTAAGTTTCGCCCAAGCAACTGTTGAATACTTGTTTGAAATAATTCTTCAGCAGCGGCATTTGTCTGAGAAATTGTCCCGTCTTCATCTAATACTAAAACAGTATCTGGAACAGTATCGAGAGTAGTGATAAATAGGTTTCTTGCTTGTTTGCGTGCTTCATCAATAGCAATGATTTGTGGTAAGGTTGTCCAACAAGCGATCGCAACCCCTGTAAAAGAAAGCGTCACTAATAAAATCGCTAGAAAGGAATTTTGAGGATGATTAGAAAATCTATCTAAAAAATCGCGAATAACCCAACTGATTGTGGCAGTAATACAAATCAATGATACTAAAACAATGACTTGTAATACTACAAAATCGGGATTATTTCTACTAGGCTTAGTATCGTAACGCTGTATCCACCAATTTGGATGTAATGGCGCAAATCTTAACCGCCTTAGAACTAAATCTCCAATTGTCAAAATAATGGGTAATAATAATCCCACTAAGAAATCTCTCCAGTTCCAAGCTAAACCTCCCACTATTAGAACTACCGCTTCGATCAAGAAAAAACCAAGTGACCACCAAGGCCATAATACGTGTGGTTTACCACGACACATCCATAATCCCAGATGTAGACCCATAATAGACATGAGATAACAGGTGCCTGCTACTGTGACAAGTTGAGATATATTTCCCAAATTTAGACAAAGCAAACTGAGTAGAAAGGTAACTAAAATAGCAGGAACAAGGACACCTTGACGGGAAACTAATGCAAATATAGGAGCAAGCTGTCTGTCTAAGGCAAGCTGATATAATATCCGAGGAGAGTTAGAAACTGCTGTAGCAGAACTTAGAAGGCAAGATATAGTAATCAGAAGTGTTACTAGAAAGGGGGCAGATTCACCCCAAAAAGGTTTAGAAGCCGCTACCAGATTTAAGAACGCATCGTCACCTATTGTTGAATTTGGAGTAGAACACATTAATACCCAAGAACCACCTAGAAACACCGGAGGAATTAACCAAGCAGCTACGGTTAAAAACTTTAAAGTTTTATATGGGTGGCGGCTGTCAGCAACAAAAGAAGAAGTGGTTTCACAAGCATAAATTGAATAGCTAGCTAGAAAAAACCATTTTGCCCATTCTTGAAAGCTCAGGCTATGGGTGCTAGTTGGGAGAAAATTTAAATTAGCAGATGAGAAGGCAAACCATAATACGCCTTGAACACAAAACAATAACAGTAATAAAATCGCTGGGAATACAAAAAATAAATGTAGAAGTGCCAAAGCACGGGTGCCACTGAACGCTAAAACAAATGGAATCGCTGTAAATAAAACTTTTAAGAAAGTTTCTGGACAAGAAATACCTAATGTTTCAAAATTGACTTTAATTAGGTTGGTAAGAATAATCGCATACAGTGCAGGTGCTGCTGCCCAGCTAAAAAAGTATCCTAATGCTACGTAACGGCCTAAGCCAGGAAACTTCTTTAATAGCCTTGTGGTATAGTTTGGTGTTCCTCCGGCAACATCTGACCAATGCCTACCTAGACTTTGTACCTGCAAGTTAAGCAAAAAGGAAATAATCGTGCCAAAAAACCAAACTAAGATAGCTTTCGGCCCTAACGCTGCATGAATGATAGGGGCAGTACCAATCCATCCAACATGACCAGTTAACCCAAAGCCCCAGGTTTCGAGATAACTTAAAGTCCGTGGTAGGCGCATTAGCAAGTGCTGATTGTTCTGTGCCCGTGCAGAATCGTTACTAACCATTGTTTCTTAGTGAGATTTACTGACCTTTTCACTCAATAGCTGAATCTCACCAATTATAGCTTCCGTATAACTGCTGAACTTTAAAAAAGGATAACTTATTTGTTACTGAATTGGGGATTTGAGATTTTAGATTGACCTTATGCCTAAAGAGTTTTCTTGAATAGAGAATTTTCAATTGGTTATTTGAGATTTATTCCATATAGCTTGTTTCTCACTGAGTAAGTATAAATTCTCTTTCTTTAGACTGTTAGAAAAATTGAAAGGTTCAGATTTGTGACCTACTTAATAGACATAGACATCTCCAAAAATATATTATTCATTGCCTGAAACCCTTGTAAAGACGTAGTAATGCTACGTCTTTACATTGATATCTCTAATTTAATAAATCGGAAATCGTGTTGTTCATCAATAATTAACTAGAGCTATAGCTTTTGCAACAACTCCTGAGTTAATTGCAAGAAAGCTTTTGAACCTGCTGATTGGGGAGCAATTAAAACAGCTGGCATAAAACTATCAACAGCCTTGGCAACATTGACATCCACAGGTATTTGTACTTTACAAATTTTTTCGACACCAAAATCTTCGACAACGCGATGCATTACTTGTTTATAGTATCTGCCAGTGAGCAGGTTAGCACTGGACATACTAAATACAATTCCCAACATTTTTATATCTATCTTGGTTTCATGTCCGTGACTATCTTTTAATTGGGCAATCCGTCTTTCTAAGAGTTGAATACCCACAACAGATAATGGTTCTGGTTTTGCAGGAAGTATGTAGAAATCACTGGCAGCTAAAGCGCTACGAGTCAAGAGATTATAGCCAGGGGCGCAATCGAGAAGGATAAAATCATATTCTTGATGTACTGGTTTTAAGATATTATTAATTAAGACCCTTTCAAAGCGATTCCAAATCGTTTCAAAGTCTTGTTCGCCCAAAGCAGTTGCTTGCTGATGCAGCATTTCTGAAACAACAAATTCATCATATAAATCAATGTCTCCCGGCAATAAATCTAGTCCGGGAAGATTACAAACCTGGGATTGAATGATATCTTTAATTGTAAATTTTGCTTGTGGGTCTGGATTGATAACTTCGTCTATCAGATACCTAAATGTCTTACTTTGTTTACGAAGCTTGGCAAAATCTAAAGGCGACATCAAACTGAGTGTGGCGCTAATTTGGCTGTCTAAATCAAGAACCAGCACCCGCTTGCCATGATTTTTAGCTAAACAGGTAGCTAAGTTGACGGTGAGGGTAGTTTTACCAACGCCACCTTTCATATTAGCAGTAGCAATTACATATCCCATTGATTGAGTCCTCTATTGACGCATTCACACTTGTAGTCTGTCAAGAAATAATTTAGAAGTGCGGATCATTTTCTAGTTAACGCTAAAGCACAAACTACGAACCGATTAAATCAAACTTGACAGACTACTAGGTAGCGTACACCTTTGCTGATATCTTAAATCTTCCATTAAACTTAATATTTTTGGAAATTCAAAAGAGTGATTTCAGTAATGTTGACTCGATTGAGGCAGCAATATGTAGTGGATCTTTGCCTAGAATTGAGCTACCAGCCTCCTTTACTCCATAATGACAATCTTGGGCTTAATGCCGTAACAGCTTGCTCTCACAAAGCAAGTATAGAGGTATTGACAAATACAGTAGCCCTAAATCAATTGTGAGAAAATAATAGTGTTGTGAATATCACTAAGTATTGGGTGCAAAATGTGGATGCATTTGCTAATTGAATTGAACGAAGCGGATTGATAATTTCGTGAAATCAAAGGCGCATTTACACACAAACTTATAAGGTAATTAAAATGACTTACGATTCCAAAGATGTAGAACAAATCTTGCAAAAAGCACTCACTCGTAAACAGGAAGGTGAATTTTCACGAGAACAGCTTTTAGAAATGGCATCTGAGTTAGGTATTTCTTCTAATATTTTGGAAGCAACAGAACAAAAGTGGTTGGCTCAACAAGAAGAGGAACGTTCGCGACACACATTTAATACTTTCCGACGCAGAGCCTTTTGGACACACTTTGTTTCTTTCGTAGCGGTGAATTTATTCCTCATTCTTTTAAATTTAATCACTAGTCCTAGTTATTTTTGGGCTATTTTCCCAGTATTAGGATGGGGGTTAGGATTATTTTTTCATTGGTGGAGTGTTTATCAGAGTAAATCAGAGGATGACGAGATCGCTTTTCAGAAATGGCGTACACAAATTTAACTTCTCCTTTAACGATCAATCTCAGATATTTAGCGATCGCTGTTATCCAAATTTGTGCATCCTTCTAAATAAAATCTTCCCATGAACTACTCACATTCACCGCCAGGGGTGAGTGTGAGCTTTGTAATTTATAGGGAATTGCCTGTGACATTGCAAAATATATAAATCTGGGCAACCTTAAACTTGAGGAGTTGTATAATCACGACCTTTGATCCTTATCTTTGTGCTTGCCAATTTGCCAAAATAGAGCTGTAGGCTAGAATAACTACGCTTTAAGAAGCTTGATTGCCTAAACTCAGGAGCAAGGGTCGGCTGGTTAATAAGATAAGAGGAAGGGAGTATGGACAACAACAACAACTGGTTGCAACAGCTAATGATGGTGGGTCTTGGCACAACGTCTATAGTCGCAGAAAAACTGCGGCAAGTCAGCGATGATTTAGTCAAAGACGGTAAGCTCAATCCTGAGCAAGCCAAGGCGGTAATAGATGATATTGCCCAGCAGTTAAAGTCGGAACAGGGAAACTTCGATGTGCAAATGCAACGGCAAATGCGAAACATGATGCAGGATTTGGGGGTGGCTCGTCAGTCAGAAGTGGACGAACTGAGGGGTAGAATTGACCGTTTAGAGCGTCAATTACGAGATTTAGAAAATAAGCTTTGGCGTTAGAATGCCCTTTGTGATTTAAACTAAATGTGTCCTGTTGGTAATCTTTTTGCCAGGATACCTAAGTAAGGAGAACTGATTTTGAAACCAATTTTCCTCAGCGTGGCCTTCATGCTGGTATGTGTTGCGCTTTTGATTGTGGGGCAAGTAAGTAGTAAACAGAATACTGCAATTGCTGCCGAGTTAACCCAAACGCCGCCAGTATCCACAACTGTAACTGAAAACAATATCTTAATTGCGAGTAATACTATGTCTGATGCTAATGCCGTAACCACTCCCTCTGGATTAAAGTATGTGGAGTTAAAAGAGGGAACTGGGGCGACTCCTAAACCGGGACAAACGGTTGAAGTTCACTATGTCGGCACTCTAGAAGATGGTACTAAGTTTGATAGTTCACGCGATCGCGGCCAACCCTTCAGCTTTAAAATCGGTGCTGGACAGGTAATCAAAGGTTGGGATGAAGGACTTAGCACTATGAAAGTAGGCGGTAAGCGTAAGTTAATCATTCCATCTGAATTAGGCTATGGCGCTCGTGGTGCTGGTGGCGTGATTCCACCCAACGCAACTCTAATTTTTGAAGTGGAATTGCTGGGAGTTAAATAGGGACTGGGGACTAGGGATTGGGTACTGGGAACAAGGAGGAGTTATTAACATAAGTTTCTATTCTCTCTGTTCTGAATGCCCAATACCCTATCAGATAAATTAGGTATTTCAAACTACAGATGGGACAGAAGTATAGCTAGAAAAGATGAGAAAAAGTATCTGTAACTTTAATCGGACTGCCGCAACTATACCAACAACCTAAAAGTCAGACTAATACGTCCGAATGTTTCTGGTTGCTTGAAAATTCCATGCTTCCAGTATTGCTGCGTCTTTTGAGACATAAAAAGTAGAGAACCACTTTTGAGTAAGTAACTATGTTCAATGGTTTTGTCTAGTTTATTTTGAAATGTAATTATTCTTTCAGCCCCTAACGAAATAATAGAGATACCAGTATCGTCCATGAGTTCATCAATTGAATCGGAGTGAAATCCCATTGTTGAGTTACCATTTGTGTAATAATTGACTAAACAATTGTTTGGTCGAAACCCAAAGTGTTTTTCAAGCCTATCAATAATAGGAATTAACTCATTCAGCATCGGGCATGAGTCGTAAGAAATGTTTGAGTAATTATATGGTGAACCAAAGCTAGCTGTTTTTCGTGCCTGTATACGCTCATCCCAGTTAATTATGGATATAGCAACCGCCAAGGCGGTTAAGCCGCTGTGTGAAGCACAGCTTCCATCGCATCTCTCAGACAGCCAAATTGAATTATTTGCTTACGAATTCGGCTTTTTAACCATGACCAACATCGCTCAATTTTGTTAAGCTCGG
>NZ_JAVRBQ020000012.1:0-7585 GCF_034531215.2 Nostoc sp. ChiSLP03a | reverse complement strand
CTCTTCTTTACAAGCTTTACGCGAGCGCATCCAAGAAATCTTCGACCAACTCACATTTGAGCAGGTAATTTCTGTCTCTTCTTATAACTTTATCTTGGAAGCTCTATTCTATGCAGCTTCATATTAATTTGGTATTAGTTGTCAATATTCATGTCTAAGACGGGCTAGCGCCTACGCAGAATGAAGAAATCTTAGAAGATAACTGCAAAGTGCGATCGCTGTTTTTATTGCCAACTCCCATCAGTTCTTTTATAGTTAATGCTTGTGAAGTAATAAACCCTGTAGTTATGATTGGTGGATGTCGTCTATTAGCATCTTTGCTCTCTGATTTTCACTGCGGCGACTATGGCCTATTCCAGAAATTTAGACGGCTAGACGATGTAGCATAATACGAGTCATAACGCCATATATTGCCGCTTCACTCATTTTAGGACAAATAATTAGTTAATGTACGCGATCAGAATTTACTGATTTACCAATTAGTATAAAATTGTTTTGGCAGTAGCGATCGCCCGCTCTACACTCTCCACAATATAAACATTTTCTGGCGACAATTTTTTAAAGAAAAGTTTACTTTCTTCATCATTATTCAACAAAATTACTTGCTTATTTGCTTTCAAAGCTAGAGCAATTTCTGAAGCAGTTCCTGCACCTATACCGCAAGCAATCACCAAATCGCTGCTAAGAACATTAATATTGTTTCTAGAATTACCCATGTCTGTGAAAATAGCAATATCTACCCAAGAGGATATACCATCCTGATTCTTACCTGGAAGAATACCAATAGTTAAACCATCAGCAGATTTTGCACCTTTACTTACTGCATCCATTACCCCTACATTTCTACCACCAGTGAGTAAAATCCATCCTTGTTTGGCAATAAGTTGACCTAATATATAAGCATTTTGTAAATCATTGGCTGTCGCATTTTCTCCCCTACCCATAACCCCAATAATAATTCTTCGCATAAAATTTCGGATGATACTGGTTTTCAACAACAGTTGAAAGCGGTTTCCCTGAAAAGGCGATCCCCTCTCTTGAGGGTGTTAGAGTTCATCGTCTGTAACATCTGCGATTCAACACTCACCGAAGGAGCTACTTTTTCCTGAAACTGCAAGCGTCTCCAGTTCCTCTGCACTCTTTCGATCCTGTATTGCCTCACTTTAATAGTTTTTTGCCTGCTCATCCAAAAAACACCATAACCACTGTTCTCCTAACTCAGCCGAGCTAATTACTAAATGTCCAGTTTCTTCATAATGCCGTCGAGCATGTTGATGAAGAGAAGAATCACAGCACAGCATCTTGCCGCAACTTTGACAAATACGGAGATGTACCCAGCGACCGTTTATTTTAATACACTCTTCACAACGAAATACTGGGTAGTTTGCTTTAGAAATCAGAGTCTCCGCAGTCAGATTATCTAAATGTTCGCAGATCATAGGAGTTTGAATGAGAGGTTAATCAGAGTATATATTAGTGCAGCGAAACACAGCTAATTTTGTCAGTTAAGTAATAAACCTGACAACCTTCGACATCACCAGCCAAAATTCGGTCATGCGCTTTGTAGTCGCAGTAGTACTCAGTCGCTTCGAGTATATTAACAAAAATTAGTATTGTACAAATGGTCGAAAAAAGAAAAAATTTGTCAGAGTAGAAGCAAGGCTTTTGATATTTACTTGTGTGTAAATTAAATGACTCAAATATTTAAAGAAACGACCAAGAAAGACAATTATACCCGTGTTGCTCAACTTACAGATGTTCAGGCAGCAGGCAGTTTGGTAATCCGCAAAGAAAAGCATACTATTGTCTTGTTTTACTCAGACAATAAAGTTTATGCAATTGATAACCGTTGTCCCCACATGGGTTTTCCCCTACACGGTAGCACTTGCAAGGATGGTATTGTTACCTGCCCTTGGCATTATGCCCGCTTTGATATAGCTAGTGGTGGAACCTTTGACTCTTGGGCAGATGATGTGCCGGCATTTCCTGTAGAAATCCGTGATGGTGAAGTTTGGGTGAATTTAGCACCGCCAGTTAATCTCCATGCCCACCACCGCCAACGCCTTGAAGATGGTTTAGAGCAGAGTATTTCCTTGGTGATTGCCAAATCAACGATCGCACTGTTAGATATAGAAGTAAATCCGGCTGAACCATTTCAAATCGGGCTACAATTTGGCACTCGTTATAACAAAACAGGTTGGAGTGCAGGTTTAACTATCCATACCTGCACGATTAATCTTTTACCTTATCTGGATGAAGAAGACAAACCCCGTGCTTTATTTCACGGACTTTCGGCAGTCGCGAATGATAGTGCAGGCGCACCGCCTTTGTTTGTCGTTCAGCCGTTGCCTAACTCTACAGTTGATTTTCCGACTCTTAAAAGCTGGTTTTGCCAGTTTATTGAGGTACGGGATAGTGAAGCCGCACAAAGATGTCTGGTATCTGCGATTCGCTCAGGGGCTAATTTAGAGCAAGTTGCGGATATGCTGTTTTCATCGGCTACAGATCATCGTTATCTCGACATTGGGCATACCCTTGATTTTATTAACAAAGCACTGGAAGCACTTGATATTGTTGGTTGGCAAGCTGCGGAATCTGTTCTACCTAGCTTAGTTTCGGGTTTAGCTAGTGCATCCCGGATGGAAGAATCTAATTCCTGGCGCTACCCTGTAGACTTGGTGGCAATATTAGAGTCGGCTTTTGAGCAATTACCCAATGTTTTAAATGCGGGAAAATCTCAACGAGGAACTTGGGCAAACTCGGAGCAATTAATACCAATTTTATTAGGTGAAGACCCACAAGCGATCGCCGACTTGCTACTGAATGCCCTAGAAGCTGGTTGTACAGAAGAACAATTAGCAAGTGTAGTTACTTATACGGCAGCACTGCGTGTAGCTCGTTTTAATACTAACAATGACTTTGGAGATTGGAATTCCGCACATCATCCATTCACTTTTGCAAACGCTGTGCATCAAGGTTTACGACGAGTGCCAACAGTAGAACTACTCAGAGGCGTATTTGATGCGGCGATGAGTGTTTATTTGAATCGTTTTTTGAATGTACCACCAGCACGACTTCCAGAACCCAAAGACTCTGCTGTAAATCCCGAAGAATTGCTCCAGCAGCTACCCGATTTATTAAATCGTCAACAGCAAGTTAACCAGACAGGTCAATTAGTGGCTAATTATTTATATAGTGGTGGCAAGCCTGAAAGACTGATGGCGATGCTAGGGAAAATGATGCTCAGAGAAAACCGTGATTTTCATGTTATTCAAGAAATAGAAGCCGCTTTTCGTCAGTATTCCCTATTAGGTGACACTCCTGCTGGGGTTCATGTATTAGTTGCTGCTGCTCGGTATCTAGCAGCCCATTCTCCCACAATGCGATCGCAAGCACAAACCTATCAAATCGCTTATCGTTTACATAAAGGCGATCGTTTATTTGAGGAATGATGAGTAGAAAATCTCGAAAACCATTGATTGGAATTACAACTTACGGTCGCCTTGCACCATTACCATTTTCTCTGCCAAGCGAATATATAGATGCAGTCCGTAAAGCAGGTGGCATTCCCATATTATTACCACCAGGAGAAATTGAACTTGGAATACTTTTAGATTCTTTGGATGGTTTAATCATCTCTGGTGGTGGAGATATTCACCCTGCTTGCTACAATGGTTTTGCTCATCCGACCATTTATTCTGTCGATCGCGAACGTGATGCTTTTGAATTGCAGCTTGGCAAGTTAGCTCTTGAACGTCATCTGCCGATATTAGGTATTTGTCGGGGTTTACAAATTCTTATCGTTGCCAGTGGAGGTACTCTAATTCCTCACATTCCAGATGTTTACGGTACATGTGCATTACATCGTCTAGAGCCTGAACCTGGACGACGTTTACATACAGAACATCTCGTCACGATAGATGGAGAGAGCCTTTTAGCTGAGTGTTTACAGAATTCTCGCATATCTGTAGTTTCTTGGCATCATCAAGCAGTAGATAAAGTACCGCCTGGTTGGCAGGTTGTTGCTCATGCCTGGGATGATGGAGTCATTGAAGCTGTGGAGCACGAACATCATCCTTGGGCAATTGGTGTACAATGGCATCCTGAGCTTTCAATTCTCGATCCCAGTAATCAAAAACTTTTTTTAGCTCTCGTTCAGGCTGCACATATAAGACAGGAATGCCACTAATATCATGTCCAGTTAAAGACTTATCATTAGGAGGGCAGGGGAGCAGAGGAGCTTCAGGTGCAAGGGAAAAGCGCTTTTGGGCTTTCTGCATAGATTTGGCAAGCAAAACTAATTAGCCGGACTTGATATAAGATTAGGACTTACGCACTGAAGCCTGAAACCTAGATCCCCCCTAGCCCACGCCAGTCGCTCATGGGGGAAACCCCCAAGACCGCGCTGGCTCCCCTTAAAAAGGGGGGAACTTCTAAAGCCCCCTTTTTAAGGGGGTTGGGGGATCTGAGTGCATAAGTCCTGAAGATATTCAAAACCAATACCTTTTCCCTTTTCCCTTTCCCCTTTAACCGAACCGTATTGAGTGTCGTTCTTCTTCGGTTGATACTTTCAAGTAACACCGCCAAGAATTAAATCTCTACTGGCTCCTGATCGAATTTCCGCATCAATTCTACAAGAGCATCTCGGTCTGGAGTCTGTCCTTCCTTGAGCAGTTCGGCTAACCCTTCAAAATACTTTTCGCGTTCTCCTGCTGGACAAAACATGATTAATAATTTTGCAGGCTGAGTTCCTCGGTTAGCGAATGTATGAGGCGTATTACGTGGAACTAATACAAATGCCCCTGGTTGCCCCTGCACTATCTGATTTCCAACTTGAATTTCTACTTCTCCTTCTAATACATAAAACATTTCTTCCATTTGTCGATGAATATGCAGTACCGGGGCAGTTCCACCTGGTTGTATTAAGTTTTCAAACAATCCTAAGTGACCATGAGTATCAGCACCAACTACTTTAAATGTTATTTCGCTATTACCAGTAGTTAGATGATTACCTTCTCCTGGCATTAACACAATTTCTTTAACTGGTAAACTCATCAATACTCCTACTTATAAAAAGGTTATTTTTAAATCTTTAATTTAGAGGATTAAGCGTTTCTTCAATCAATCACTACTAGATTATATTTGTATTCTGTTAGAAATTATAAACTCAAACATCCCTCAATAGATAAGTTTTCTACAATATAACCGTAGGTTTTCATTTTGAGTTTGTCTAAAAGCTTGTTCGCTACCAAAAATGGTAACTTCAGAGAACCGCCAAACTTCTCCTCCAGTCCATACTCCGCCAATTAGCCGTGCTATGGTATTAAGTTAATAGCGTTCTAGTGCTGTTTTAAACTAAACCACATCTAGTTTGCATAATCTGAAATTGTACATTTATTGTGGGGTGGGCGTCTCGCCCGCCCAATATATGCAAGTTAAATGTGGAACAGCTTATAGCAACAGTCAAGGTGGTTAGGACATCAACAGACGATAAAACTTAGACACAAAAAGGCTTTTCACCCAGTCCCCAGTCCCCAGTCCCTTGCTATATTTGCCAAAACTAGAACTGCTCCTCCATCATAAGAAAAGTATGGCAGTGCTTTTACCCCAATAAGGGCTTTTGATAAACTAAAAGCACCACCATACATTTTGCTGAGGATCTTGTTATATTTGAAATTATTCAATGCGCTCAAACAAACCAAAACTTCCTACTTTAATAAATCGGATTAAAACCGAATAAGTCCGTAATAAGCACTTGCAGCAACTAAAACAATTGTTAATACTCCCAAAGTTATGCTAAGTATAAATTGGATAGAGGTTTTTTGATTTAGAGCTTCTTTGCTTCCACCTTCAAGTGTTGTCCGTTCGGTGTTGTTAGAATTGGTTATGTTGTCAGTTTTCATGTTTTTATCCTGTTTGATTATTTATTACAATTTTGCCTTGAATCCGAAAAATTACATCTAACTTTAGGATTAACAAAAAAGGTAGAAATAGCTAGATGGAATTGAACCTAATACCAATTCAAAATTCACGCATTCAAATTTCATGCATTAAGAAAGCCAGACAGAACAAGTTTTAAATGTTTGAAAAAAGCGCTAATTTACCCCACCATTTGAAGCCTGCGGGGAATCATAAACGCCCCAATATTCAATACCCCGATCGCGTAATATGAGTTCAACACGATGAATTTCTTCTTCTGAGCCTTCTAGTATGAGCAAATAATAACTCTGCTGGAGGCGATCGCTATAAACTCTGGCTCGTTCTTCAGGGATGCCTAAATCACCTAATGCTTTCAGTAAATTCTGATTTGCTGCGGCTCCGACAGCAACACCTGCGATGCTACTAACCAATGCTACACCTACGGAACCTGCTGCTAGCACAGCTCCTAAACCGGGAAGTGCTAAACTACTCAAACCAAGTAACGCGCTACCCCAAGTAGTTGCTGTCAACGTGTCTCCTACGGCTCCGGTTGTATCGACATCTCGATCGCCAATGCGATCGCTTATTTGCGCCTCACCTAAGTTTTCACCTTGCTCTACATCTTTAGCAATAACAGAAACTTTTTCCATAGAAAAATTTGCAGTTTTCAATTCATTAATTGCCTGCTCTATTCCTTGAGAATTCGCAAATACTCCTAATGCATGTATTGTGTTTTTAGTTATCATATTTTTCTCCTTTAGATTATTGTATTCGTGCGTCCATATATAACCTCGGCATTAGACTCTAATTCACGAGTAAGTTTATTACAACGCCCCTAAATTGGTATTTCTTGAATTATTTCCCCAAGGGGGGATAATTCATCAGTGAAGAATTAGCGAACCAAGTGGAGTACGTCACGCACTAAACTATAGCCAGCTAAATCCCAAAGTACGTAAGAAATAAAGCCAATCATCGCTAAACGCCCGTTCCACAATTCTTGTTGCGGATTCCATCCAAAAATCCAAGCATTGCGATCGACACCGTTATAGGCTTTAGCTTCAGTAGATAATTCAACCACTTTGTTAGTTTCAGTTGCCATTGCAAATATTCCTGAATAACTCTACTACACCCACATCTTAGTTACTATTACGGTTACAGTTCTCTGTCTATTGGGGAATCTGAAAGCGTCACGGGAAGTATCCCAGGGTATTGTCTAGACTTTTGATAGTTTCGACTAAAAAGCATTAGTAACTTGCTCCAAAAAGCTTATCAAACCTCATTTTTAGCCGTTTAGCTACTTCAGAATAAACTTTCAAATGACGCAATCTCCTAATGCTATTTACTTTTTTTATAAACAGTCTCTTAGTCTAATTCATTCCTCAAGACAGATGCAAAAGCAGATTTGATTGAACCTCCGGCTTCCTTGATTTTCTGGGCGATGGGTTGCTCATTATGCAAAAACACACGCGCACAATTACGTCCCGGCAAACCGGAAATTGAACCACCCGGATGAGTTCCAGCACCAGTAATACCAATTAAAAATGAATCTGCATATAATGGGGAGAAGCAAACTAGGTAAGTTAACAGAACCATGAGCCGCCCATTTAAAATTGCGATCGCCGAGAGCGAAGAGGAACTGAAAAAACGCCTACAAACAGTGTCTTCA
>NZ_JAVRBQ020000011.1:0-20376 GCF_034531215.2 Nostoc sp. ChiSLP03a | reverse complement strand
TCTTGAACAACTCGAAAGATTTTTACAGAACGAATTCGGTGTTCAACAAATACTCGGTTGGATGAAAACTCCTTGTTCTCTTTTTTCTGTTCACTTGTTAACTTTGATTTCTTGGCGTTTAAGAAAGTGTGTCAATTAAATCTTCTCCAAGATATCCTAAATCTCCCTTAAATTTTTGTTTTGGGTCAAAGTTATCGCGGTTTTCTCGAAACAAAGTTATATCGCTTTTTAGTCCAGGTTCGCCAGCTACAACATCAACGATATCCTTGGCATCTGGTAAAATAATTATCTGACTTTTAAATGTATGTTTACATGCCTTACCAGAGTAATATTTTTCTTGTTCTTTATTATCCACAGGTCTTTCCCTTACTTGTTCATAGCTATCTACAATTAATTCATAATCTGTAAGTATTTCTTTGACTACCATCAAGTCAGATTCGTTTTTTTTTAATTGTTCAATTAAACAGGATGGTAGCAATTCTCTGAGTATTGGCAACCAATAGTTAAATCTATCATTTGCGGTGGACTCACTCACACCAAACTGGATACCAAGAAGCTCAAATGTAGTCAGATGCCTGAGATAAACCAACGTTAAAATTATTTGTTCTTTGAGCGATAATTTTGGTTTACGACCTCCACCACCAGCAATCATTCTCACTTTTTTTGATTCTAATAAATTTTGTAATTCAAGAGTGTAATCGCTCTGCATTTTGAATTAATTGTTGTAACTGTTCATACTCCAGACCAATTAACCGCTTTGTTCTTTTAGGATTCTCTTCAATATGATTCAGTATGTCGCTCATGTTTCTGTGTCAAAAAAGCTATTTAATGTTCTTTTACCACAGAATGTTACTATTTTGGAGATGTCTATTAGTAGCAGATCCTATCAGTTTAACTGATTGGGAGGCATTGACTGTCAAGCTTCCTCCAGCCCCACTACTGCTAGTTCGAGCTGAAATCGCTGCTCCATCTTGGATTAATAACTGATTGGTGTTAATCGTAATTTTTCCTGCAGGCCCTATGTCATAGGCGTTAGAACTTATTCTGCTCGGATACCATCTATTAGGAAACTGTGGCAGAATAGCAGTACCGACTAGCTGCACTGATTCGGCATTTACTGTTATACTCCCTCCAACCCCTTTACCTTCGCTATCGGTTATAATTCCGGCTCCATTTTGGATGAGTAACTGTCTAGTGTTAATCGTGATGTCTCCGGCGTCTCCTACTCCATTAGATGCAGCAAACATACCAGTAGAGCCTAAGTTGGGATTATCTGGAATACCGGTTATTTGCACTGATTCTGAGGCATTCACAGTCAAATTTCCTGCCACACCTGCATTTGTTGTACTAGATGAAATCTTTCCTCCTGCTAGGATTTGTAACTGTCTGGTGTTAATTGTCAGGTCTCCTGCATCTCCTGCCCCAGAATTTTCAGCAAATAAACCACTGCGAATTCCAGTAGGTGATTCTCCAACGACTTGCACTGATTCGGAAGCATTTACACTCAATCCTTTTCCAGGTAATGCTCCTAAAGTGCTGGCTTCAATCTTGGAACCTCCACTAACTGTAACTTTTTTACCCCACACCTGAATAGCGCCGCCACCTTCGCCACTGGTACTGACCAAGGCTTGATTACTGAGTGAGATATCGGCTTTAGCTAGATTATCAGGAACAATCAAACTTAAATTATTACCATCCACATTCAGTCCGATTGTCCCCTCACCTGCAACTCCTGCCAATTCCACTCGCCCACCCGGAGCATTCAATTGACCTTCGTTGATGGCAATTTCTCCACCGACTAATAGCAGACTTCGAGCATCTGGTACTCGTAGACCAAAGATATTATCTCCTGTTGGTGCAATTGACCTGTTTTCAATTCTGCCAGCCTGAAGTTGATTGAATAGCAAAGCCGAAGGATTAACTGTTAGTAATGCAGAAGGAGTTTGAGGATTTGTTGCACTAAATTCCAAGCCATTGCCAAACACAAAAGAATTCGCCGTACTCCCGACAAACGAACCCGCCACATCAAGGCGTGCATTGTTCCCAAATAAAATGCCATTGGGATTAATCAAAAACAAATTTGCACCACCATCCACCCCCAATGTGCCGAGAATATTCGAGATATTACTTCCTGTCACCCGTGTGAGAATATTGGAGATTCCCGTGGGATTGGCAAAATAAACTCGCTGCAATTCACCCACATTGAATTCCTGGAAACTATGGAATAGGTTTGTACCGCGAATTGCTCCACCATCAATCCGGTCAGCAGCACTACCTTTGATATTGACATTGCCAGTGATTATTGAAGAGTTATTACCCAATGTTTCATCAGGGGTAATCTGGGCTAAGGCGTGATTTTCACAAGAAAATATGCCATGAGCAAGCACTCCAATAATACTAATAGCTTCTAATAAATCTGAGTGCCAATTCCTATTTTTACAGGTTGTCATATCAGAACCAGCCTCGCTTGCTCATTTCTTACCTGTGAATATGCAATCAATTTTTTGAGAAATTTATCTATAATTAATTTTATTTCAGCAGATATTTTGACTAGATGAGAGTAAAATTTTAAAAAATTAAAATTAATTAATAGACATTTAGTGAAATTAAATATGCGTTATCCAGAACCCTTGTAAGCAGTTTAAAGAAAAAATAGCACCATAGATGAATTGCTTTACCACTAGCAATAACCAGGATTTTAAATCCATTGAGTATCAAAAGCGTCTTGTCCGGCACCATAAATTAAGTCGCCATACTCCTGCCAATGAGTTAGTTCCTGCTGCCAAAGTTGGGGTGAGTGCAGCACAGAAAGATTTTCCAGTAATTGCTGCCTATTTTTTGGGGCAGTAAGTGCCAGACGCACTGCCCGATGACTTAGTGCCATTCGGTAACAATCTGTTGCTAGTGGTGGTTTTTGTTGCCAGTTGGGATGCCCTTTAAGTAATGACCCCCAACGAGTACAGGTAAACGCTACTACTGGAATACCTGTCTTTGAAGCGCTGGGAAGAACATCTTCTTGAGCTTTTCGATGTGCCATATTATAGCGGAGCATCAGCACGTCACATTGATGTCCTTCTATTAATTGTTTGGCAATGGGTAGGTTATGAGTTGTGACTCCTACATAACGCACGAGTTTTTGATCTTTCCAAGAATGCAGTTCGTCAAGCACCGCTTGAAGTTGACCTATGTCATCAGCAGGGGAAACATATTCAGCAAAAAATACATCCACTTGCGCGATATTTAAACGATGGCGCACACAGTCCAAGTAATTGCGTAAAGATTCTATATTCCGATTTTCACTACCTGTTGCTACCAAGGTCTGCTCACGCTTTCCTACCAACAGAGATTTCAAGCCATCCAAGAAGTTTTCTGATTCCAAATTGTAAAAGAAAAAGTAATTGATCCCCGCTTCAAATGCCAATGAAACAGTTGCAGCATCTATCGATTGCCCTGCTAAACCAAGAATGCTTGCTGGCTGTCTGTGTATAGTTACTAACTCCACGTCAACGCTCCAATTCTCACTTTTACTCTATTACACCTTCATGATGTTAGTGAAAACTCAATGAATCTTAATTTTTAATCATCTTCTGCAATGATTGATAAAAATTGGTTAACTTATGAAAAAAGGAAGTCAGGAGTATTGAATTAGGAGCTACAAATTGGAAACCACGCAATCATGTCACGGTTAAGTATTATAAAATATAAAATTATTACTGTCGAATCTTATTTCACAATGATATAAGCTAATATTCTCACTCCAAAATGTATATTTCAACCAAATAAAGTAATTGAGCTTTAAAACGCTTTAACTCATGCATAACTCTAGTTAAGATCGTCACATTCGTCAAGCGTCAACAGAATGGCTCCATGTTAATTTAAGACCTTTTGTGTGCAATGAAAAAGCCTGGATTTATTGAGCGTCATCGCCTGTGGACAGAAATCCAAAAAGAAGCATCTAAAAAGCTTGAGGCTGTTGTCAAAGAACGGGATCTATTGTTGATTTGTACCGCTTGGTCAGACCAGCATGGCATTGTTCGCAGCAAATCGCTCTTACCGCAGACATTTTTCAGCGCCTTAGAAAATGGTATGCAAATCAGCACAGGGACATTCCTGTTTGATACTGGTGGTGCAATAGTATTTAACCCGTTTGTTCCTGGCGGTAGTTTAGATATGCCTTTGATGACAGGTGCGCCAAATCTTGTGGCTGTTCCTGACCCTGATACCTTCAAAATTCTGCCTTGGGCAAAACGTACTGGTTTTATCCTCTGTAACGAGTACTTTCAAAATGGTCAGGTAATGCCCTTTTCCAGTCGCGGTATTTTGCGCCAATCATTGGTAGAGTTACATCAAAGAGGATTGGAGTATATTGTCGGCTTAGAAGTTGAGTGGTATTTGGCAAAATTAGAAGATCCAATGTTAGCGATCGCTAATGTTGGTACTTCTGGAAAACCTGGTGAACCTGCCAAAGTTAGCGCTGTAGAGCATAGTTTCCAATATCTTTTAGAATCCCACAATCCAGAGATTCACGATTTACTGCGCGTTTTGGCAGAAAACTTAGTTGAAATGGGATTGCCTTTAAGGAGTGTAGAAAATGAAGGAGGTGTCGGTCAATTTGAATTTACCTTTGACCCGATTCCGGCGTTGCAAGCTGCGGATACAATGATGATATTCCGCATGGCGACCAAGCAAATCTGCCGTCAACAAGGTTACATTGCATCATTTATGTGTCGTCCAGGATTACAAGGTTCTTCTTCCAATGGTTGGCATTTGCACCAATCCCTGGTAGACCGAACCACAGGCGAGAACGCTTTCATGTCTGCAAACTCTAAAACCCTAATGTCAGATTTAGGTAAACATTTCGTTGGTGGTCTTCTGAAACACGCCAATCCCGCTTCTGTGTTCACAACCCCGACAATTAATGGCTACAAAAGATTTAGACCTTATTCCCTAGCTCCCGATCGCGCCGGATGGGGATTGGAAAATCGAGGGGCAATGATTAGATTACAAGGTGGTTTTGATGACCCCACCACCCATATTGAAAACCGAGTTGGAGAACCAGCAGCCAATCCTTATCTGTATATGGCATCGCAATTGATTTCTGGATTAGATGGTGTAGATCGTAAACTTGACCCTGGCTCCCCAACAGAGTCACCTTATGCTACAGAAAGTCCCACCTTACCCAAAAGTTTACCAGAGGCGATTTCATATTTGAGCCAAAGCGAACTTTTTGCTCAAAAAATGGGGCAGCAGTTTATCAACTTCATCATAAAGATGAAACAGAATGAAATCAATCGCTTTTTGCAGTCCGTCAGCGATCGCCCACCAGAAGACTATTTAAAACAGGTGACTAACTGGGAGCAAAGAGAATATTTTGAATTATTTTGAAGTAAATAATTCCTATAAATGTCGCGCTTTTAAGGATGATTATTAAGATATTTAAGTGAATCTTTTGATAATTACCTGCCCCACCATCCCCAGTCCCCAGTCCCCAGTCCCTTGCTATACTGTTTCACAATTGCGCCCCATCCATACTTGCTGTAAGAAAAATTATTATATTTTTAACTTTATACAAGCGTAATTACACAAAAGTAAATACTTATTTTTTAATAAATATTTACTTATTTTGGTAAGTCAAACTTCGCCAATTTCCGAGGTTGAGTTGATGTATAAACCTCATTTTGGCAAAGATATTAGTATGTAATATGTCATATAATACAGGAGATATTTAAGTTCAGTTTTTATAGGAGAAAGGTTGTGTCTGAAAACAAACCAGAAAAGTTGAATTCACAAGCAGTACCATTCTTCGCTCGATTCTTGGAAGGGCAAAGCCTTGAAGACCTTTCTGATGAAGACTCAAAAGCGATTATCGGTGGTAAATGTAATAATGCCACAAACAAGAATAAGGATGAACTTGTAACAACTCTGAAGTTTCCATCCGATCAAGAAGATGGCGCAGTAACTAAGAAGTACCCTTCTGATAGTGATGAATACGCTGTTACTCAGAAGTATCCTTCAGATGGTGATGACAGTTCGCCGTCTAAACCTGTATAACTGCATACTTTTGATTACACCAGAGATGCGGTTTTAAAACTATTGTCAGTATAAAAATACAGTTAGTGCCAACTTCGTCTAGGGGTTGGCTTCTCATTAAAATTAAGTTCACTTGTTTAAAATTTTGCTTTCTCAACAGTTAACAATAGTGAAAATGCAAAAACTAATAAAAATATTTTATGCACCTCGCTCGTGATGTAGTTTTATTAATCACCCATAGTGGTGATTATTTTACAATAGATAAAGTTGCAGAAGCAGTATCAAAACTAGGTGCACAGCCATTTCGTCTTGATACTGATAAGTTTCCGATCGCACTCCAACTCCAAGCTAATTTAAGTAATTCTGATAGCAATCATTCACTGATATATAACGATCGCTCCCTCAACACCGAGCAAGTGCAAGCAGTATGGATGCGGCGTATTTGGCAACCCGATCTCGGTCAAGAATTGGCTCCAAAATTTCAAGCAGCCTGTTCTAATGAATCACTCGCAGTCTTAGATGGCTTTTGGGACAGCCTCAGAGATGCTAAGTGGGTGGATGATTTACGCCGGATAAGTGCAGCTGAAAACAAGTTACGCCAACTGCGGATTGCATCGGAAGTAGGTCTTGTTATACCTCGGACTCTTGTCACCAACAATCCTCAAGAAGCACGAGAATTTTTCCACCAAGTTAAGGGAAAAATGATTGTCAAGCTGCTCAGACCTCTTTCTTCTGGGATGCAAGCCTCTTCTTTTTTCATGTATACCAGCGCCGTTAAAGAAGAAGACTTACCGGATGCTGAAACACTGCGCTATTGTCCAGTTATGTTTCAAGAACAAATTCCTAAACAGCAAGAACTACGAGCAGTATATGTGAATGGCAATCTCTTTGTCGGGGCGCTAGATGCGTCTGAATATGCAGCATCTACCCAGGATTGGCGACGCGAGACAAAAGAGATTCTTACCTGGCAACCACATCAATTACCCGATCGACTAATCCGTTGTTTAGATGCCTTTATGGCTAAATTTGGACTGGTTTTTGGAGCATTTGATTTAATTAAAACGCCATCAGGAGAATATGTTTTTTTAGAAATTAATCCTACAGGAGAGTGGGGAATGCTGGAGAGAGATTTGGACTATCCAATTGCTTTTGCGATCGCATCTGCATTACTTTCAAAAAGCCCGAAGTAAAATGCTCTTACTTAAAAATTCCCAACCAACTGATAACCCAATACGCTTGGGTTAAGGCTGAATGGCACTAAGTTAAAATATAGCCCCTGCCCTGACTGGTTCCCAGCCTGGAGGCTGGGAATCCATCCTGAGAGGCTCCGCCTCCAGTGGCTTGACCAGAGGCAGAGCCTCTGGCAATACATTCCCAGTCTGAAGACTGGGAACGAGGCGAATTTATTTATGGGGATTATTAATTTTGAATTTTGAATTTTGAATTCGGAGCGAAGCGACGTGACTATTTTAATCATTACTCACAGCCAAGATAACGAAAGTATTCCTTTAGTTATTCAGGCAATTGAAGCCCAAGGAAAGAAAGCATTTCGTTTTGACACAGACCGATTTCCCACAGAAATGCAGTTAGATATTTACTATGGTAGTAGTCAGCGAGTGATTTTGAGTGTCGATGACCAGACATTAGATTTAAATGAAGTGTCAGCAGTTTGGTATCGGCGCATTGCAATTGGGTCAAAAATTCCCAACTCGATGGATAGGCAACTTAGAAAAGCTTCACTGAAAGAATCTCGCGTCAGCATTCAGGGAATGATTGCTAGTATCAGGGGGTTTCATCTTGACCCTCTGCCAAATATTCGCCGAGCCGAAAATAAACAACTGCAATTACAAATAGCAAGAGATATCGGTCTAGATACGCCTCGCACTCTGACTACAAATAATCCAATAGCAGTAAAGCAATTTGCCCAAGAGTGTCAGCAGGGAATGATTACCAAAATGCTGTCTTCTTTCGCTATTTATGATGAACAAGGGCGAGAAAAAGTTGTGTTTACAAATCCAATTTCCTCAGAGGATCTAGACAACCTTGATGGTTTACGTTTCTGCCCAATGACATTTCAAGAAAAGATTCCCAAGGCATTGGAATTGCGGACAATTATTGTCGGTAAAAGCGTGCTAACGGCTGCGGTTGATTCTCAAGCTTTGGATAAGGCACGTTATGACTGGCGCAAACAAGGAATCGCCTTACTCGACGCTTGGGAGTCATACACTTTGCCCGAAGATGTCGAAGAAAAATTGCTCAAACTCATGGCAGAATTTGGTTTAAATTATGGGGCGCTTGATATTATTTTGACTCCTGATGGTCGTCATGTATTCCTGGAAGTTAACCCAGTTGGCGAGTTCTTCTGGCTGGAACGCTCTCCTGGCTTACCGATTTCCCAGGCGATCGCTGAGGTTTTAAATAATTCAGCTAGTTGATTACAAATTCTCTTTATAGGATGTCTGAAAAGTTCTTTTATATACATCTAATCCTTGGAGATCCCCCTAAATCCCCCTTAAAAAGGGGGACTTTAAGACTCTTATTCCCCCCTTTTTTAAGGGGAGCCAGCGCGGTCTTGGGGGTTTCCCCCATGAGCGACTGGCGTGGGTTAGGGGGGATCAATAAATATTTGATACTTCTCAGACATCCTCTTTAGCTGGCATTGCGATACCGCGTTTAACTAGACTTGCTTCAAGTTCTTGAATAAATTTTAAGTCTTCCTCCAATAAAAGCTGGCTTTCGCTAGAAGAAAGATTTTTTTCCAGAAAAGCAAATGCTTGCCGAAATTGACGCGGATTTGCTTTAATTAGCGATTCAAAGTGACAGGAAATAATCTGCTGAAAATCCCAACTTGCAACTGTATCAGCCCATTTGAGGACTTGTCTTGGTGCTTGAGGAAAAATGAGGATTTGCAAAATCGGTGCGACAAATGGTCGTCCCTGACCTCTTAGAGCGTCGAATGCCTGCTTCCAGGTTTCTTGCCAGCGAAAAGGAAATAAACCAAAGTACGTTTTTAGCGATCGCTCTGGTGCTTTGAGAGCATCACGAAACATCTGTCCGATTGAAGCAACTTCCAAAGCACTTGGACGGAAGTAAAGCGCAAACAGTGAAATGCGTTGCCATCCTTTGCGACGGTTGTCTTCATTGTCCTCGATTGTTTCCCAGGCATTATCCCTGGCATGAAACAGTAAGGGATAAGGATCTAATTGGAGGATTTCTGGTGGGTCAACTGGCACAGAAAGTATAGAATCAGTTACAAGCAGAGTGCGCGATCGCTTGTGAAACACTGCAACTTCTGCAAAAGATCCTCGTCCCAAGTCGATGTCTAATATTGCATAGTCAAACTCCAAAGCGAAGGGAGCAAGGCTTGAGTCCTCTGGAAGTTCTTGAGTTCGTTTTTGGGGAAAACCTAGCCAACTAAGCGGCAGATTGAACGGGAAACTCCACTGGTGCGGGGCAACAAACACTTGTGCTTGAGGAAAGCGACGAGCAAAGGGGCCAACGAAGACTTTATGCTCCAGACCCGAACTGGTTGGCAGTAAGATGTACTTAACTTCACCGTGCTTTGCTACCAACTCATTAACCAAGCGGACACACTCAGTTGTTGGAGCAACAGGTGCATAGACCAGAAGTCCGCCGCCAGAGAGCTTGACCACAGTCATACGAATCGGCACGATGGTGTAGAGAATGCCGTGAAGCTGATCGAATGTCCAGATAGTGTCCTGAACTATTTCCTGACGAAGTGTCCGCCGCCTGCCGTAGGGGTAAAGTGGGACAGCAGCCCAGAATGGCCATGACCAATCCTTGGGGTTGTTCAAAGGAGACATCCCTCGATCTCGTACTTCAACCTTCGACTGAGATCCTTGTGAATTCATCGTCGTTCCATTGTCTTGGCGTGGGCCAATTATGAGAGTGCTGTAGTGGCTACAAGATTGGTATAGCACGCTTGTCGGGCGAGAGCAACTGGCTAAAATCCCTACACAACACAACACAACACTTGTTGGTAAAAGAATCTTTTTACCGAAAGTTTACCGCGATCACGCTCTAGTTTTGTACACAATCGTTTACAGTTCGTTTTGTCTAGAGTCTGTCTTAGGGTAAAACTAGCACTGCTATATTTGCCTGTTTGCTGGTTTTATGCCGAATTACAAAAACAGAGCAGGAAAAAATCCTGCTCTGAGTGAACATTGGCTATATAACAGTTTTTCTAAGGTTTCTTTGAACTAGTATTGATAAGAGGTCTTTTAACTTGATTTCTAAGGCAGACAGCACCAAAATGGCAGTTCTCACAAGATTAGTGGTGTGGACTTTCAAAGGTGGATCACCTTTGCGAAGCATTTCACGATTCTGCTCGTACAAATCTCCTAGCCATTCCTCGCATTCCTCGCGAGCTTGTTCAGGGAAAAGGCCGGCTATAAAAGATGCTACCTGTACACTTGGCAAAGTTTCAGGAAAATGTTTTGGTCTATACTTGCGAAGTCTTTTTTCTAACTTTGAGTTTTCTTCCAAAACTTCCAGCATGGCTTCTTTTTCTTTTAACCTTTGCCGCATCTGTTCCAGATTATCCGAATCTTCAAATGTCAGAAAAGCTACTTCTTCTTCAGGTAGATTGCCAAGCCATAAGATTATGTCTGAAGGCTTGGAAGGCTTCCAAGGTTGCAACTCCGCTGCCTGAGAGTTTGTAATAGCGCCGCCTAGCTCCTCCTCTTTCTTCACGTCCTTCGTCTCCCCAACGGGATTCGACAAGTCCCTTTTTCTCCAAAGAATGGAGAACAGGGTAAAGCGTGCCAATACCGATTCGGCGTTTACCTCCGCTAGCTTCTTCCACAGCCTGCGGTATTTGCAGACCATAGAGTTCTTTGCTGTAGAGGGCAAGGAGGACGAGTTCTTCTCTGGGTGAAATTTCGACATTAGTGGGGCCTCGAGCTGAGTGGTTTAGGGTAGTTTCCATTGCATTAACTCCAATCAATTTAGTAGTGGTGAGCATCTTTTCTCTAGGATGCTCACGAGATAAGGATGGGTACTTTCTCTTTTTATAGTATATCTTAAAAATTTGATAATTCAGGGTTGTCAGGTAACAATTATTGCATTTCCTTATCCACCAAAGTATCTGACATCTGGGGGTGACTTGACTGATGCTTTAACTCCTTAATGAAGGCATCAACTGCTTTGCCCGCAGTTGATTGACCACCTACCTTAAGCTTGTTGAGAGTGCGATCGCGCTCCGGCTGCGTCAGAATTTGCATTGATGAGCGTTGCAGTTTTCGTTGCACCTAAACTGCGATCGCCAATGAGCCGACGGTGAGTAACTTGTTAAGATGATGTTGACTCAAAATCAGTCACAGCAAACCATCACTGACCGTCATTAGAAGCATGAAGCATCTGTCAGACTACAACTTCTTCGATCCAGAAGTGCTTGTGTGCCCTTATGAATTCTACAAGCTGGCACAGGAGCAAGCACCAATTATGGAGCTACCAAGTCCCTCAACAGAAGCAAAACTCTTTCTTGTTACTCGCTATGACTTAGCGCTCGAAATTCTTAAGGATACAAGAGTATTCTCTAGCAATTTCTCGACTTTACTAGCTGGCAAAGAACAACACGATCAAGAGTTGCAGAAAATTGCTGCTCAAGGCTGGCCTCAGATGAACACCCTACTCACAGCAGACCCACCAGAACACGAGCGATTTCGCTCGCTGGTGAATAAGGCATTCACCTCATCGCGTATCAACAAAATGCGTGACTTGATTGAGCAAATTGTTGATGAACTGATTGACAGCTTTATTGATCGCGGCAAGTGTGAATTTGTCAGTGAGTTTGCCGTACCCTTACCGCTCAAAGTTATTGCTCAACAGTTAGGTGTGCCGCAAGCAGATTTGCCCAAGTTCAAGCAATGGTCTGATGCTTTTATTGCGCGTTTAGGTAACTTACTTTCTAGAGAGCAAGAGATCGAGTGTGCTAAAGATGTTGTCGCTTTCCAGCATTATTTTCATGATGTCATAGAGTCACGCCAAAAACAGCCTCAAGATGATTTGATTACTGACTTGGTACAAGCAAAAGTGGATGGAGAGCGATCGCTCGACACTGCTGAACTACTGAGTATAATTCAGCAAATATTAGTGGCAGGCAATGAGACTGTCACCAGTGCGATCGCAGGTGGGATGTTGTTGCTGACAAACAACAAAGAGCAGATGAAGTTGGTACAAACAGATATTTCTCTGTTAGAGAACTTTGTTGAAGAAGTTTTACGAATGCAAAGTCCGACAGCAGGAATGTGGCGAGTTGTGACGGAAGATACAAAGCTCCAAGATGTCGATCTCAAAGCTGGGTCTTTAGTGATGCTCCGCTTCGATGCTGCTAACCGCGACTCGCTAAAATTTATTGAAGGTGAGCGTTTCGATGTGCGCCGCCATAATGCCAGCAACCACCTATCTTTTGGTCATGGCATTCATTTTTGCTTGGGCGCCATGCTTGCTCGTAAGGAAATGCAGATTGCATATCAGCGTTTGCTGCTACGCCTGAAGGACATTCGCTTGGCACAAGAAGGATACCAATATTTACCAAATGTACTCATGCGGACACTAAAGCACCTCTATATTGAGTTCGACAAAGCATCAGGAACCACCAGTTCAGTAATAAATACTACTAGAATTTCGAGAGGAGGTAAAAACAATGCTACGAACCATTGAAGGAATTTATAAAAACGGCAAAATCGAACTAGCTGAAAAACCACAAGGCATTACTGAAAGCAAAGTCTTTGTTACTTTCTTAGAAACAAAACCCATGACTTGGCCAGAAACTATTATGCAACATCAAGGTGTAGTAGAAAGTATTATTTTTGAGTCCTACCGAGACGAACTGCTACCACCTAACGAAATCGAGTTTTAATGATGGGTTATTTACTCGCATAATTACGGCGCTTATGTTGCCCACCCCACAAAAATTATATAAATTTTAGATATGCAAACTAGATGTGGTTTAGCTTTTTGTTGTAACATCTAATGTTCGAGAATTTCAAAGAGTAAATGGTTTGCAAATAGAAAATTGGCGTTCTTCTTAAATTACATATCAATGTATTGGAAATGGGGCTTTAGGCTATTAATCGGATTTTTGGGGCTGTGGCTACTGTTGGATCTGGGTTGCCGTTTGGGAGCAGAGATTTTTTGGTTTCGGGAAGTCGGCTATCTGCAAGTATTTTTGTTGAGGCTGCTGACTCGTGGTATTTTGTGGGTAGTCGTGGCTGGGATAACTGCTGCCTATCTACTGTTAAACCTGGCTTTAGCACAACGGCTAAAATATTCCCAGTTAAAGATTGAGCAAGCAGAACTCAACAGTGAATTAACAAATTTTCTCAGTCCTAATTATCCAAGACGCAACGAAACCCGGATACTTACGCCACAACGCCCTCAAGCATTAAAATTGCGCTGGTTATTACCCTTAACTCTGATATTGAGCTTGTTAATTGGGTTAATGCTGGCTCACTATGGTCAAATTGCTCTTTTCTACTGGCATTCTCCAGTTAATCAGGCTATTCTACCTGTTCCCGCTCTATTTCGACTGGAGACAATCTGGCAACTTTTGAAGCAGATTCTCTCTCAACTCTGGTATCTCGGTTTAATTGGGGGAGTAGCGATCGCCATTTTAATCTATCCGCAATTTTTACTGACTGCGATCGCAATTCTTTCGAGTCCCATTTTTGCTTTCATCATCTTCCGACACTGGCCAAAGGTGCTGGAATTTTTGCACCCTACACTTTTCAACAGCACTGAGCCTTTATTTGGTCGAGATATCAGCTTTTACGTATTTTCTTTACCTTTTTGGGAACTGCTAGAACTCTGGCTGATGGGATTATGTTTGTATGGCTTCGTCGCCGTTACCCTCACTTATCTTTTGTCGGCAGATAGTTTGAGTCAGGGAATTTTCCCCGGTTTTTCACCCCAGCAGCAGCGTCATTTATTCGGTATGGGTGGCTTGTTGATGCTAGTAGTGGCTTTTAGTTATTGGCAAAGTCGCTATGAACTGGTGTATTCTAGCCGGGGAGTGAGTTATGGTGCTAGCTATACCGATGTGACAGTTCAGTTGCCAGCTTACACCGTTTTGGGCATTGTGGCAGTAGCGATCGCAACTTACCTGCTTTGGCGAACGTTTTTCTGGAAATCCAAATCTCGGTATCGTCGCTTTTTCTTTTATGGGTTAGGGGTTTATTTAGTATTAGTTATAGCTGCTGATGTTGTTTTACCCACTGTGGTGCAATATTTAATTGTTCAACCTAATGAGTTGCAACGAGAGCAACCTTACATTCAGCGGACTATTGCCTTAACTCGTCAAGCATTCGATTTAGAGGCGATTGATTCTAGAAGCTTCAACCCGCAAGGAACACTGACTGAAGTTGATATTCAAAAGAATGCCTCGACAATTCGGAATATTCGCCTTTGGGATGAGCGACCACTTTTAGAAACTAACCGTCAACTGCAACAAATTCGGCCCTATTATCGGTTCCCTGATGCCGATATCGATCGATATACTCTCAAAACAGATGAACCTTCACCTCAGCCGCCAGAACCTAAGCAGGAAGCAGTTGACTCAACAGAACGGCGGCAAGTATTAATTGCCGCGCGAGAATTAGATTACACTGCCGTACCACAGGAAGCTCAAACATGGGTTAATCGCCATTTAATTTATACCCACGGTTTCGGGTTTACTGTTAGTCCAGTTAATACAGTTGGGCCGGGTGGACTACCAGAATATTTTGTTAAAGATATTAGCGGTAATAGTAGCGCTCTCACAACTTCTAATCAAGCCGTTCGTGAAAGTATTCCCATTGGGCAACCCCGGATTTATTACGGTGAAATTACGAATACTTATGTAATGACTGGCACAAGAGTTAGAGAGCTAGACTATCCTAGCGGTAGTGATAATGTTTACAACTCTTATGAGGGTCTAGGTGGCGTTGAAATCGGTTCAATATGGCGACGGTGGCTATTTGCAATGTATTTGAAAGATTGGCAGATGATGCTGACGCGGGACTTTTTGCCAGATACAAAAGTGCTACTGCGACGAAATATCAAGCAAAGAATTCAAGCGATCGCCCCCTTCCTCAAATTTGACAGCGACCCTTATTTAGTTGCTGCTGCTGCTAATCAAGATTTCCCCAGTAATCCCAGTTATCTTTATTGGATTGTTGACGCTTACACAACGAGCGATCGCTATCCTTATTCAGACACGGGTAGCGATGGTATCAATTACATTCGCAATTCTATCAAAGTAGTAATTGATGCCTATCACGGGACTGTGAAGTTTTACATTGCCGATCGAAGCGATCCAATCATTGCCACTTGGTCAGCGATATTTCCCAATATGTTCAAACCGCTCAGTACAATGCCAGTCAATCTCCGCAGTCATACCCGATATCCAGAGGACTTTTTCAAAATTCAATCTGAGCGGTTGATGACTTACCACATGACCGACCCCCAAGTATTTTACAATCGGGAAGACCAGTGGCAAATTCCGAATGAAATCTATGGTAGCGAACCTCGTCCGGTAGAGCCATATTATTTGATTACAAGTTTACCCACCGTAGACTTTGTTGGCAAAGCCTCTCGTAGAGAAGAATTTCTTCTGTTTTTACCTTATACTCCCAAACAGCGGACTAATTTAATCGCTTGGTTAGCGGCGCGATCGGATGGCAAAAACTACGGTAAGCTGTTGCTATACGTCTTTCCTAAAGAACGCCTGATTTACGGAACAGAGCAAATCGAGGCGCGGATTAACCAAGACCCAGTAATTTCTCAGCAAATTTCCTTATGGAATCGCCAGGGTTCGAGAGCGATTCAAGGCAATTTACTAGTAATTCCCATTCAGCAATCGCTGCTGTATGTCGAGCCAATCTATATAGAAGCCACACAGAATAGTCTGCCAACCTTGGTACGAGTAGTAGTAGCTTACGAAAACCGGATTGTCATGGCGCAAACCTTAGAACAAGCATTGCAAGGAATTTTTAAACCAGAAGTTACACCAGCGCCGGCGATTATCCGTCCCTTTGAAGAAGCAGCCCCGCCAGGTTAAGTAGGGGCGCAAGTCCTTGCGCCCCTACAAATCTATAAATAATTTGGGATAATTTATTTTTTAGAATTTAAATCGGAAAAGTAAATTTTTCAGTAAGTTTAATCGCCGAGATTTAAAGACTAGCTTGATTATATCTAGCATATTTTTATTTTTAGGAACTGCTGGTGGTGTGGTGCAAGTTAAAACAGCACAGAAGTCAGGGTTCACATTACAACTTTTACATACTTCCGATCAAGAAGCAGGTGTCCCGGCGCTGAAGGATGCACCGAACTTTTCGGCGGTGTTGAATGCACTGAAAAATCAGGATGCTAATCGCGACGGTAAGCCTGATTATCCTAATACCTTAATTCTTTCATCTGGAGATGCTTATATTCCCAGTCCCTTTTTATTTGCCAGTGACACAGCTTTTGGTGGACAGGGGCGGGGAGATATTTTAATTTTAAATGCTCTTGGGTTTGGTGCGATCGCCTTTGGCAATCACGAATTTGATTTAGGTACGGGTGTTGTCGCTGACTTGCTGCGTGCTAAAGAAGATTACCCAGCTACAAAATTTCCCAACTTGATATCACCAATGCTTTACGGTTCAACAATGGCTTGACTTTAGTAACTTTGAATGCGAAAGAACTATTAGTAATAATTCAACACAGTGTAGCAGGCATCGCACCAGGTGCTACCCCTGGCAGTTTTCCCCAAATAGCGGGATTAGCCTTTAGCTTTGATCCAGATTTGCCAGCAGGTAAGCGTGTTAAATCCCTAGCTATCAAAGATGGAAAAGGCAAAATTATTGATGTAGTGGTGAAAAATGCAGAGTTAGTGGGTGACTCTAATCGCATCTTCCGCGCTGTCACCTTAAACTTCCTCGCAAATGGTGGTGATGGTTATCCTTTTCCTAAAAGAGAACGGGTTGATTTGATTAGGACTTACGCACGGGTAACGGAAAACGAACCGCAGAGGGCGCAGAGGTCACGGAGGAATGAGAGTTTGAGAGGGTTTTTGCGTAAGTCCTATTGATATCAAAAGATGCTAAACGTACAGGTTTATCTACCTTTGCTGCTGATGGTTCTGAACAAGATGCATTAGCAGAATATCTGGCTGCTAACTTTAAACAGATTCCATTTGCTCAGGAGGATGTACCAGCTACCGAAGATACTCGCATTCAAAATCTGAAGCTGCGTAAAGATGTGGTATTTTGAATCAATGGTCAAAATTCCAGTAATTGATTTCACTAATTTTACTAAAAGCAACGCAATAACTCGGCAAGCTGTGATCAAACAAATTTATGAGGCTTGTCATGAAATTGGCTTCATGTACTTGCAAAATTCGGGAATACCAAAAAACCTAATCGAGGAAGTATTCACTCACAGCAAATCTTTTTTCAATTTAGCTTTAGAAGTTAAGCAAAAACAAGCTTGGAGTGATGAATTTAGTAATATGGGTTACGTTGGGATTGAAAGAGAACGTCTTAACCCCAATCAACCAGGCGATTTAAAAGAGGCATTTAATGTCAATAAACAAGCGGTAGGGATAAATGCTTCTCTTGTCACCTTCTACGCTTGTTGTACAGAACTTGCTAATACGATATTACAAGCTTATGCGTTGGCATTGGAATTGCCAGAAGATTTTTTTACTATCAGACATAATCAACAAAATCATACGTTGCGACTATTACACTATCCGCCATTGCAGACACCACCGAAACCCGGACAGGTGCGTGCTGGCGAGCATTCCGATTATGGCAGTATTACCTTGCTTTTTCAAGATGACATTGGCGGGTTAGAAGTACAGACAGTATCTAGAGAGTGGATTGTTGTGCCTGCAATTCCTGATACTGTAATAGTCAATACTGGTGATTTAATGCAACGGTGGACAAATCATCGATTTTGCTCAACTAAGCATCGAGTGATGATTCCCAGTGATAACAGGGTAAATCAGTCGCGGTATTCTATGGCTTTTTTCTGTCATCCTAATGATGATACAGAAATTAGTTGTTTGGAGAGTTGCCAGAAAGAACAATCGCCTATTTATCCGCCTATACTGGCGGGAGAATATCTTTTACAACGTTTACAAGCAACTTATGGGAATTCGTAATTAAGAAAGTAGGCCTCTTGCATAAGTTGAATAGACCCCCCTTTATTCCCCTTTCAAGGGCAGGTTTTTAAGCTTTCGATAAATAGTTGAGAATGTTCTCAATTATTGAACGTAGTTTTAAGTTCTCATATCATGTCCGCCAAATTACCCATAAAAAAAGAACCCCACCCCCAACCCCTCTACGGTGTACACACAAGTGTTGGTGCAGTGTATCTATCCCGCCTCGGAATAAATTCCGAGTCTCATAACCAAAGTCTTCTAAAAGAAGATTAAACAAGAAATTTAGTTTAGTCCTCTTTTAGAGGACTTTCGCTTATCAGCCCGGAACTTTAGCCTCGGAATAAATTCCGAGTCTCATAACCAAAGTCTTCTAAAAGAAGACTAAACAAGAAATTTAGTTTAGTCCTCTTTTAGAGGACTTTCGCTTATCAGCCCGGAACTAAAGTTCCGGGCGGGATATTTGCTCAGTGTGGGACTTTCATTTGAACAGAAATATTGGGTGGGTAGGATTTTTAGAGATGTGTGTACACCGCGCCTTCACGTTTGAGTGTTTCGCGCACTCTGGATCAAATTCCGCCTTGGCTGGATCGAATTTTGCCTTCACGTTTGAGTGTTTCGCGCGCTCTGGATCAAATTCCGCCTTGGCTGGATCGAATTTTGCCTTCACGTTTGAGTGTTTCGCGCACTCTGGATCAAATTCCGCCTTGGCTGGATCGAATTTTGCCTTCACGTTTGAGTGTTTCGCGCACTCTGGATCAAATTCTGCCTTGGCTGGATCGAATTTTGCCTTCACGTTTGAGTGTTTCGCGCACTCTGCATCAACTTCCGCCTTCACGTTATCAAAAATAGCCGGAAATTACTTAAATTTTAGGTTTTTAAATAAAAACCAATAATTTTACGTATGACAACTTTTGAAACAGTTGTCCATTATAGAGTTATGGAAAATTTGAAAAATCAGTAGCAATTATGGCAAGACCAAAACGAAATTCACGTATTCTTGGCAAAGCTGAAACACGTCTAGCAAGCGTTAAATCTATCAATTCAAGTCTAGATGTCGGAGAGGGATTGTCAGTCAAAGATTATACTGGAAAAATCGAAAGTCTGCGACAATCTCTAGAAGCATACAATACTACCCTCTCTACTATTGATGTCTTGCTAACCCAGATCCTTGAAAATGAGCAAGATTTAGCAGATTATTCTGAGCAAATTTTGCGTGGTATTGCTTATAAATTTGGTAAGAATAGCTATGAATATCAGATGGCTGGAGGTATTCGTAAAAGCGATCGCAAGCGTAATGTGCGTAAAAATGTGGTTTCTGCTGTTGGTGAACCCGCACCTACTGCTTTGTAAATCGAATAGAAAAGAGACTAGCAATTGCTAGTCTCTACGTTTAGGTTATTAGATTAGAATCTGGCGGATTAAAATGCTCATTACCCGATCTGGGTTCTCGGTGGGTACAAGTGGACTCCAGTCTCCAACGCTGGCATAACCAATTACTTGTAAATAGTGGATGGTGCTGGTAACGGCTTTGGCAGAACCAATCAATGTATGTTTTATCGGTTCTCTTCGGGGTAATGGCTGTCGGGTTGGTTGATGGCTGGTGGATGTATCGAAATTTTCCCCAGACAAAAACTGTTTTAACTTGGACTGGGCAGATTCTGGTAATTGTGACATGATGATATTCATACTCCGATATTGGGGTTTAGATAAAGGCGATCGCTGTCTTCTTTGCGGGATTTGGCGATCGTCTTTATCGATTTTGGGGTTTAGATAAAGGCGATCGCTGTCTTCTTTGCGGGATTTAGCGATCGCCTCGATCGTATTTTGATAATAATGTATAAATTTATACTTGTCAAGCGGTAGTTGAAAAATTTTTATTAGTAATTATCGAGTTTTAACGAAAATAAATTATGCATAATTTTAGTAATATTAGTTACTGAAATATCTATATAACTGAGTACAAATTATTGTTTCAAGAGATTGATCGAGAAAATTTAGGTTCAAAACCTCGCTTTTTAGCATCTCGTAGAAAGCGTCATTATCAATTACAAATTACCTTATACCAATTTAATGTGAAGTTACACATATCTAGATCCCCCTAAATCCCCCTTTTTAAGGGGGACTTTGATATGTTTTTCTGGTTCCTCCCTTTATAAGGGGGGCTAGGGGGGATCGAATTCTATGCAGCTTTATAAAAA